>DAOVKF010000082.1 GCA_030631915.1 Candidatus Omnitrophota bacterium | reverse complement strand
TTATCTGCGTGGTTGTGGTGCCGTTATAGTAGTAGATCTCATTATCACCATCCGAGCCATACCAGGCTATCTCGCCGTTATAAAGTGACGGGTTCTCGTCAATAGCCGTATTATTCGTTATCTGTGTGGTTGTGGTTCCGTTAAAATAGTAGATCTCATTATCACCATCCGAGCCACGCCAGGCTATCTCGCCATTATAAAGTGACGGGGCGAAGTCTTCAGCCGTATTATTCGTTATCTGCGTGGTTGTGGTGCCGTTGTAGTAGTAGATCTCCAAATCTCCATCGTTGCCCAACCAGGCTATCCCGCCGTTATATAGTGACGGGTTGTAGTCAGAAACCGTGTTCTCCGTTATCTGCCGCGTGCACCATTCATCGGCATTGGCCGCTGGGACTGGCGCTATGACCACCACCCATGCCATGACCAGGACAACCATTACTGCCATGACCGTCATGGCAAACCCCTTGTTCTTTGTTCTTTGCGTCTTCATCAGTTTCTCCTATTTTTGTTTTGTTTTTTCTAAAAACTTTGCAAAACTCTTGACTGACACTTTAAGTATACCTTACTTCAAGTAAAATACAAGGGATATTTCTGTCTTTTTTATTTTTAACATTTGTTTGCGTGGGAATTTTTTTCAACAACGGGGCGGATGTGCTGAAACCCCGATGATTGCAGGGGTAGGGGAGCAAGGCTGTAGGGTCGAGGGTGTAGGGGGGAGTCAGAAGAGTCAGGGACTTGGGATTTGGGACTTGGGGAGAAGCCTGCTCCGGGGTGTTCCGTACAGAAGCTTGGACGTCACACGTAACTACAATTCCGACGCGGCCGCCCTTGGAAAAATAAAGTTTGAACGGAGACTACAGGTTGTAGAAGTTTTCAAGCTTCTGGTAGGAATACCCCGGAGCAGGCTCTGTGCGTTGCAGGGTCAAGGGTCAAGGGGCCGGTGGTTGCGGTCAAAAGTACTTATCGAGGAAACGCAGGACTTTATGGGAAGTTTCTTTGAACAGGTTCCTTTTGACCCTCCTGGCTTTTTCCTCCTCGTGAAGATAATCCAGCATGCCGAGACAGCCGATGTACCCGATCCTGTCCGCCGGAAGGTCCTCAAACGGCCTGGAAATACAGGACCCGAACCTGACCGGGCAGCCGGACAGGTCTTCCAGCGGTCCGAGGATATCATCTCTTAATGCGGCGTCGCCCGTAATAACGATCTCCCGGATCAGGGGCCAGCCTTCCAGCGATCGAAGGACAGTCATCAAACGGTCCATTTCTTTTTTCTTCACGCTGTTATCAGCGGCAAAGACATCATCCATGCCCGGGCCGAAAACCTTACAGGCCGTCAGTATACGTTTATGGAACACCAGGGCTTCGGTCAGGTCTTTGCACATGTTCACCAGGGCGACTCCATTCTCTTTATCTTTTTCCGTAAGTGTCCTGTGCGCATACGCGATCCCCGAAAAGATCACACCGGAAGCGGCAAACCCGGCAAGAGCGATACACTTGTTCAGGTTCCTCACCACGGAAGAATCGACGGTAAGGATATTCATATCAACGCTCAGCTTTACCCCTTCCAGTCTCGCGGGGTTCCTGATCCCGTTCTGTCCATCCAGTGAGAACTCTCTGACTATCCTGTGCAGGGCTTCCGTGCCAAGCGGCAATTTCACGATAGACCCCACGCGGATACATTTCTCTACGTCCGGCCGGGAGATCTCTCTTCCGTATCTGGAAAGCAATAAAGTCCCTGAGGACGATACGATCCCCACGGAAGCGGGGCTGACACTGGCATACACGTCCCGTATCCGTCCCGCTCCTTTTTTTTTGAGTTTCTGTAATACGTTCGATATCGAGTCGGCTGCCAGCGCCATGTCCGTGATAACGCCTTTGTGGATACCGCGGGAACGGCTCATTGAAAAACCTTCCGGTATATACTCCCCGTTCCTGCCCCAGCGCGCGGCGACAGCGGAAATATCCTCGCATTTTAGATCCAGAACCGCAAAGATCCGGCGCATGTGATCCTCTCCCTTACATCCGTCACCGCTCGAAACTACGCTATTTCGGCGAAATGACAGGGTCTTCGAACCTGAGGTCAATATAGTTTATATCCGTGATCTTTATCCCGGGATCATTCAGTATCCCGTTCAGGGCGCTTATCTTCCTCACGAAATCATCGCTTCCCATCTTGACAATAACCCCGTTTATACACAGAAACATATTATTCCGGTCCGACACATCGATATACTCAACGTTATACCGCTCAATAATGTTTTTTTTGTCCAACACTTCCAGTAACAGCAAAGCTCTGGTCACGGCCCCGGTCCTGACCTTTTCCCCGGGAGAGGGCGTCCTGAAAAAAAAGTTTACGCCTTTTATCCTGACCAGGTCCTGTCCGCCCGCGTCCCGGGCAAGGACCACAGCGTCGCTGTCGATCGTGAAGCCCGGTCCGAAAGCTATGAGCGCCACCGGCGTTCTTTCGATGAGATCCGCCTCCAGCCTGTCGGGGAGGATCCTTCGAACTTCCGCTCTCCTGAGATACGGAAAATCTCTTACTGCCATGGCGGCGATGCGGTTCAGATCAACGGAAAATATATTCCTGCCCGTATAAAGCCCTTTGAGCTTTTGCGCTGTTTCATCCAGGGAATAGCCCCCTTCCCTGTTCACGATAACTTCTTTTATCGCGAAAAAGCGGCTGTTCAGCAAAAAATGGCGGATGCCGTATACTCCCGCGCCGAATATTAATACGCACGCCAGTATCACCATAACTTTTCTGACGGGAAAGATCTTAGCCGGGGAGATCCTCTTTTTTCCGGCCTTGCGTCGTGTGTGTTTTTTCTTTCTGGCCACTGTCAGCTCCTTTCGTATGTGGGCCGGGTCACGCCGGATCGTGCGTTGAGGAGTATCCTTACGCACAATTCCGTGAAATCCATCCCGGCCGCGGCGACAGCCATGGGCAGCAGGCTTCTCCGCGTAAGCCCGGGGATCGTATTGACCTCCAGGACAAAAAGTCCGCCTCCCGGGTCCATTCTCATGTCCACTCTTGAGAATCCCCTGCAGCCCAGCGCGGAATGAGCGGCGCTTCCGATCTCCTGAGCTTTCTTATAAACGTGTTCGTCGATCCTCGCGGGCACAACATATCTTGTGCCCGCATCCTCGTATTTAGCGGTAAAATCGTAAACTCCCTGTCCGGGGATTATCTCAACAACCGGCTGGGCTTCATCCTGTAATATGCCGACGGTCAGTTCCCTCCCCGCTATGTATTCCTCTATAATGACGCCGCCTGCCTGCGGCCCTGCTTTGTCCATGGCACCGGATAGATCCTCCGGCGCGGAAACAATGGAAAGGCCTATGCTCGAGCCTTCGTATCGCGGCTTGACCACGCAGGGAAATTTTATATCATCATACGGTATCTCCCCTTCCCCGCTCACCACCCTGTATCCAGGCACTTTCAGCCCTTTTTCCGCGAACCTTTTTTTTGATCCCACTTTATCGAGCGCCGCGCGCGACGCCTCCGGGCCGGACCCGGTATACGGCACCCGGTTCAGCGAAAGTATTTGCTGGACGGTCCCGTCCTCTCCGAACCTGCCGTGCAAAGCGATAAAAGCCACGTCTATGGCATGATCCTCCAGGAAAGAGGCGGTCTCTGCCCTGATATCGATAAAAACCGCGTCAAAACCCGCTTTCCGCAGCGCGTCAAAAACAGCTTTTCCGCTCTGAATGCTTATGTCCCTCTCGCTGGAGCATCCGCCCGCGAGTACGCCGATACGGCGCTGTTTCAACAGATCGATCCCTGTCATCACGTCCTCACTCAATTATCTCGATCTCCGGGACGAGGTCAACGGAAAAATCCGTCCGGACCCTGTCCTGTATCTCTCGGATAAGCGCCTTTACGTCCCCGGATGTCGCGTTCCCGGAATTCACGATAAAGTTGGCGTGTTTCTGCGAAATAACCGCTCCGCCGTGTCTGGTGCCTTTCATGCCGGCCATGTCGATCAACTCCGCGCTTTTGTACCCGCTCTTTGCGGGATTTTTAAAGATACATCCCAGGGTCTTCCGGTCCAGGGGCTGAGAACGCAGTTTCTCCATAAAAAGATCTTTTATTCTTTCCCTCAGATCGCTCAGCGGCATTTCCCTCAGCTCAAAGAGAGCCTCAATAATGATCTGATCCGTGCTGAATGAAGACGTTCTGTACCCGAATACCAGTTCCTTTCTTTCCGCGCATCTGATATTACCCCGGGCATCGATGACCTTTACCCTGGAAAGGCGATCGCTTATCGCTGACCTGTAACCGGCGTTCGTGACCAGCGCGCCGCCCACTGTTCCGGGAATGCCCACAAGGCCCTCCAGCCCGGAAAGGCCGCGCGCGCAGCATTCGGATATAAGCGCGCTCAATTTTTCCCCGGCTCCGACCGTAACAGCGCTGCCCTCGAATCCCTTATGCGTAAAATAGTCCCCGGACAGATTGACCACAACCGCGTCCAGGTATCCATCCGGCATCAGGACATTGCTCCCGTTGCCGAGAACAAGGGTCCGCGCGCCCGCTCCCCTCAAAAAATCCAGGGTTCTCCGCAGCTCTTCCGGGGATACCGGCTCATACCACGCGAACGCCCGGCCTCCGGTGCGTATGGTGCTGTGGTTCACAAGCCGCTCGTCAAAAGCGATAAGATCACCGCTTTTATCACAAAGGCCGGCCAGCGCGCGTTTTATGATGTCCCTGTCCATTCCCCCGACCCCCCCGCTCTCTTCCCTTTACCCCGCAACGCACTGCGCCTGCTCCGGGGCATTCCTACCAGAAGCTTGAAAACTTCAACAACCAATGGTGGCCGTTTAAACTTTATTTTTCCAGGCTCGGCCGCGTCGGAATTGTAGTAACGTGTGACGTTCAAGCTTCTGTACGGAACACCCCGGAGCAGGCTTCACCCCAACTCGCCTGTCCCTACACGACCCTTGCCCCTCTCATCCGGATCCGCCGCACAAGGGGGCCGGAGATCTCCCCGATATCCCCGGCGCCCAGGACAAGAACGATATCATTTTCGCGGACAATGCCTGACACGAATTCCGGGATATGTTCCTTTCCCATGAAATCGGTCAGCTCGAACCCGCTCTTATCGATCTTTTCATAGATCTCTCTGACGCCTGTCCCCTGCCCCGGTTCTTCATCAGCGGAATAAACATCCGTCAGGATCAGGATATCCGATCCTGAAAAACAGCCCAGAAAACCATCGGCCAGGTCGTTCGTCCTGCTGTACCGGTGCGGCTGAAAGACCGTGATAGTCCTTCCCGTGCCGTAATCTTGCGCCGCTTTTATCACGGATCTCAATTCCGTCGGATGGTGAGCATAATCCTCGATCACCTCGATAGTGCCTATTTTGCCGACCGGCTCAAACCGCCTCTTGACGTTCTGGAAACGTCCGACCGCTTCAGCGACCCTGTCAAAATCCAACCCCATTTTCACGCATAACGCCATAGCGCCGAGAATGTTCATGACGTTATGACGGCCTACAAGAGAACTGACGACCGTGCCGTAATCTTTGCCGTCCATGACAAAATCGAACCGTATGGACCTGGCAAACGTAAGGTTCCTGCACGTGCATTTAAAACCGCCTCCGAGCCCGAAGTCGACGCCCCTGTCCGACACTGAAAAAGACATATCCCGCAGCAGCCTGTCCTCGCCATTGAACACCAGTATACCGTCAGGCGGGATATGTCCAATAAACTGTCTGTACGCGCCGACGAGGTTCTCCATGGAACCGTAATGCTCCATATGTTCTCTCTCTATATTCGTCACCACAGCGTGCCTTACGGCGATGTTCCGGAAAAAACCGTCACTTTCGTCAACTTCCGACACGATGAGGTCATTACGTCCGAGCTTGGCGTTACCGTTAAAACAGTCCGTCTCCCCGCCTATGATGACCGTGGGGTCATTGCCGCAATATTCCATGATACATGCCGCCAGAGCGGCCGTGGTCGTCTTTCCGTGGGTTCCGGTCACAGCCACGGATGCCCGCGCTTCCCCCAGTATCCTGCCCAGCATCTCGGAGCGGGAAATAACGGGGACGTTCAACTCCCGCGCTTTTATCAGTTCCGGATTGCCGTCACCTATGCACGAAGACCTGACGACACAATCTATCGGCGGGATCATATTACCGGCGTCATGGCCCGCGGATATCCTTGCGCCCTTGCGGAGGAGTCTCTCCGTCAGATCGTTCGGTCTCAGATCCGACCCTGTCACAATACAACCTTTAGCGAGAAATATCTCCGCTAAAGCGCTCATCCCTATTCCGCCTATCCCGATAAAATGTATTTTTTTCATGGTTTCACGGTCCCGGTCCCTGCCAGGGCCACGGTCTCTTCCGCCAGTCTCTTCCCGGCATCAGGCCGGGACAGGCCTGACGCGGCCGAGGACATCTCAGCCCTTTTCTTTTGATCCGCCAGTATCCCCATGACCTCCCCGGCGAGCCATTCCGCCGAAAGATCATCCTCTTCTTTATAGATCGCGGCCCCTCTCGCCGAAAAATACATGGCATTCGACCTCTGGTCATTCCTGCGATCCGGGTAAGGCACGAGTATCATGGGTTTTGAATAAAACGCGAGTTCAAATATCGCGGCCGCTCCCGCGCGGCTTACAGCGACATCGCAAAGAGCGTAGGCGCGGTCTATCCTGTCAAGGAACGAAAATATCCTGCTGGGTATATTGTTTGCCGCGTAAAATCCGCGCATGGCCCCGTAATCCTTTTCCCCGGTCAGATGTATGAACTGGACCTTATCCGGCCATTTTTTATTTATGATCTCCGCAGCGCCGGACGCGACGCTGTTGAGAAAGGTCGACCCCTGGCTCCCCCCCATTATCAGGACCGTCCGCCTGTCCGGAGAAAGCCCGAGATGACCGGCAGCGCCCGGCCTGTCCCCGGACAATTCCTCCAGCCGGATG
>DAOVKF010000092.1 GCA_030631915.1 Candidatus Omnitrophota bacterium | reverse complement strand
CGCCTTCGCAGAAGACCACGGGTTTGCCCGTGGGGCTCCGTATTTAGCTCATAGCTCGCCATGTCCGTTGTGTGGGTGGACCGGCCGGGTTTGTTTTGACAAATGGAATAGTTTGTGTTATCTTGGCGTTTGAAGGACTTAGCACAAAAAAGGGATGAAAAGATGAGATCAACACTCGCGGTCAAATTAGGGGTCATATTCTCGGCGCTTTTAATTTTTGGTTTCGGGGCCATGGGGGTCGTCACTTATCAGAGCAGTAAACAGGTCATGGAAAACTGCGCTTTTAAGCGGTTGCATTGCCGGTCTAAAGCGCTTGAGTGCCGGCTTGAAAGTTTTTGCTGCGCGCGAAAGGCGGATATTAAATCCAAGGCCACCAGTATCTATATACGAAGCAGGCTGGAGCAGCTTGATGAAAAGGATCCGGATTCGCGGATACCGGTCAAGGAAATAATAAAAAGATTAAGACAGATGATGAGGGACGAACCCCGGACCATTGAACTGTTCATCTTGAACTCCGATGGACAGGTTATAGCCTCGACCGATGAAATCGAGGTCGGCAGGGCCAAATCAGACCGTCGATACTTCATAAAAGGCCGTGAATCCATCACCGGAATTACGGAGATCTATCATTCTCCTGCCTATAACAAGCCTACAATGCTGGCTTTTACGCCTGTGATACAGGAGGAGAGCGGGGATCTTCTGGGAGTGGCGGTCGAGAGAATAAGCCTGCGGGAATTTTCCCGTACAATTAAAGAAGAATGTGCTCTGGTGGAAGGCGAAGAGGTGTACGCGCTTGATAAAAAAGGCGGACTTGTCTTTGGGTCAATAGTCCCTGGGGTATCTCTGGGAAAAAAACTGCGTTCTCCTGAAACCATGGAAGATATTTTGATCGGTAAGTGTATCAAAGGGGCGTACAAAAGCTATAAGGGGATCCCCGTTATAGGCGAATGCAGGTGGCTGGCGGAGGAGCAATGTGCCTTAATAGTGGAGCAGGAAGAAAAGGAGGCCTTTGCACCCGTACATAAAATCGCGAATTGGATCTTTATTATTGGCGTTATCCTGACATTTCTTGCGGTTGTTTTTACCGCAATAATCGTAAAACATTTAGTGTCGCCTGTTTTAAAATTGAAAGACGCTGCGGACAGGATCGCCTCCGGCGACCTGGATACAGCCGTGGACATAAGAACAAAAGATGAAATAGGGATCCTTGCTGACTCGTTCAATCGGATGGCCAGGGATCTGAAGGCATCCAGACAAAAGCTGGAAGGGTGGGCAAAGGCGCTTGAACTTAAGGTCAGGGAAAGAACGCTGGAGCTTCGGGAAAAGCTCGAGGAATTAGAAAAATTCAATAAATTATCGGTTGACCGTGAGTTAAAGATGATGGAGCTGAAGAAAGAGATAGAGAGATTGAAAAACAAAGTGGACGAAAAATGAAGAGAGGGGCCGGGAGGGGCTGATAATGGGAAACGATAAAAAAAAGGAACTGAGAGATGAACTGGTCGAGTATTTCAGGGCGAACCGGGTTGACCTGAGGAATATGTGGGTAAAAGAAATGAGAGGCAAGGGTCTCTTGCAGGGACTGAGCAGCCGGGAAATAGAGATGGAATCGGCCGCGATCTATGATACTTGCATTGAATGTCTGGCATCGGAAAATTTTGAAGGCGCTGAAATATACGCCCGGTCAATGGCGAAAAAAGGCGTGCTTCAGGGCATGACAACAGAGCAGATAATCGCGGGAATGCTTACATTGAGAGACGTATACGCGAGCGCGTTATGCCGGAAATACAACGGCGACGTAACCGGATTTAACGGCGCGTTGTCCGTATATGAACCGGTGGCCGACAAGATCCTGTCCATTGTGGCCATGGCTTTTGTCAGCGAAAAAACCAGGGATCTGGAGAAAGCGAAGACGGAACTGGAACAAAGGGTGGTGGAGCGGACCAGGGAGCTGCAACAAAAGGTCGAAGAGCTGGAAAAATTTAACCGCTTCGCCATAAACAGCGAACTGAGGATGATGGGACTGAAGAAAAGGATAAAGGATCTAGAAAACAGGCTGAACGGAGTAAGGGAATAAAATGCAGTGGCTGGTTCCAGCTATTTCCATGGACTGCGGTTTCAAATTCGCGGTCACGTTGATCCTCTTTGTCAGGTATTTTGAGACCCGGGAGAAGGTGTCTTTCTGGTGGGCGACGGGATGGCTTTTCTTCGGGCTTCATAACGTGATGGAATTGATCATTATCGGGACCGGGTATGAACCCCTCTGGTTCCTTCATCATGTTTTCTTTGCCTTTACCGCCGCGGCCTTTCTGGAGAGCATGGGTCAGATGCAGAAGCGGCCGGTTCCAGGGATATGGCATGCGGCAGCGGCAGCGGTAAGCGCCGGCGTGGTAATAACTTCCTATGTGGGAGTGTTTGTCGTAAAGGAATGGTACGCGGCGGCAGTCCCTGCCGCGTTCCTTAACGGACTGGCTTTTATCGCCTGCGCCTTTTCTTTTCTTAAAATAACAAAAGGAGATAAAAGCGCGGCCAGACTGCCTGTTTTTCTCGGATTTCTCTTGAACGGATTGCACAATCTGGACTATCCTTTTCTGCGGCCTGTAGTCTGGTTCGCCCCCATAGGTTTCAGTCTGGGGATACTCTTTTCGCTGATACTGGTCGTAGGGTTACTTCTGATGTTAACCGAAAGCCTGCGCAGACAAAAAGGAAGAAGCCGGCGCGTGATCCAGAATCTTTCCGTGCTCAACACAGTTTCCTCTTTAATAAGCCGGACTCTTGACCTGGAGAAAATCCTGACCGATGTTCTGAATGAGATGTTAAAATCCATGAGCATAGAGGCCGGTTACATATCCCTGCTGGATGAGGGAACCGAAAAATTGAAGCTCAAGGCTTCCTGCGGGCTTTCCGAGGAATATGAACGCGGGATCGATGAAGTGAGTCTGGATGAAGACACCATCTGTTCGAGAGTCGCTCATGACGGGGAACCTGTCGCTATTGACAACATATCAGGTTACCCGCATTTAAAAACAGAGATCATGGATAAGGAAGGACTTCGTTCTTTTGTCTGTGTCCCCCTGAAGGCCAAGAAAAAGGTCAAGGGAGTGATGGGTATAACGAGCCACAGGTTGCACCCTTTTACTCCCCAGGATATTCAATTGCTTGTCGTTATCGCTAATGAAGTGGGCACGGCTATTGAAAATGCCGAGCTGTATGAAAAGGTCAGGAACTGGAACATAGAGCTTGAGAACACCATGTTTGAACGGACCAGGGATCTGGCGGATGCCAGAAAGGCGACACTGAACATGCTGGAGGATATAACCGAAGCGTACAGCCAGTTAAAAGACACCCAGGCCCAGCTGGTTCAATCGGAAAAGATGGCCGCTATCGGACAGATGGCAGCCATGGTGGGGCATGAGATCAGGAACCCTTTAAACGGCATCAGGATGTCACTTTATTATCTGAAGATGAAATTAGGCGGCGCTTCTTCTGAAGTCAGGGCTCCCCTCGGAGCCATGGAAAAGGAGGTAGCGCGCGTCTCAGATATCATTAATGACATCCTGGAATTTTCCCGTCCTGCCAGTCTGACACTGAGCCCCACGGACATAAATGCGGTAGTTGAAGATACGCTGAGCGATGCTGAGAAAGTGAACCGGGTAAAGAACATAGAGGTCGTCAAAAAATTAAGCCCCGGTATACCTAAAGTGCCGCTGGACGGTGTTAGATTCAGGCGGGCCATCAATAATCTGGTCCTGAACGCTTTTCAGGCCATGTCCGAAGGCGGCAGGTTGACCGCGTCGACAGAGGTTTCGGGGAAGGTATTAAAAGTCAGTATAACCGATACGGGCGAGGGTATTGCCGAAGAAGATCTGACAAGGATCTTTGATTCTTTTTACAGCAGCAAGGCCAGGGGCATAGGTCTGGGGTTAACTGTGGTGAACGAGATATTAAAAGCCCATAACAGCACCATTGAGGTGAAAACTGAAATAGGCAAAGGCAGCACTTTTAGTATAAGCATTCCGTTAGAAAAGGAGCATTAATATGATGGTGACATCAGTGGAGAGACGTTATGCGTCGCTGAGGTTTTTTGAAAATATTCCCCGGAAGCGTCAGGACAGAGCCATGGGGGGAAGAAAGCGCACAGAAAGTTCGGTCCGGGTCTTGATCGTCGAGGACGAAGCTAATACGCGGGAAACTTTTGCGGCTATCCTTAAGGAGCATGGTTATGAAGTCGAGACCGCAGGAGACGGACATGAGGCTATAAAAATGGCCAGAAAAAAATCTTTTAATATCGCTTTTATCGATATCGTATTAAATGGGCTTAACGGGGTGGAAACTTTCGAAAAGATAAAAAAGATAAACCCTGAGATAGTTACTATTATGATGACTGCCTATTCAGTTAACGATCTGATAAACGAGGCTTTAAAAAAAGGCGCTTACACCTGTATCTACAAACCCCTGGATATTGACAAGGTAATAAGCCTTATTAAGGAACATTTCCAGAATTGAACGGAGAGTTGTCCCTGAAATAAAGCCAGCCCCGTCCCTGCGTGGTTTTCTTCTACCCTAACTCCCCTTGTTGCTTTACCCTGCAATGCGCTACCGGCTACTTAACCAATGAGCTTGACAACTATCATCTATGGAGATATTATATGTATCGAAAGTAAAAGAGATATTAAGATCATAGTAAATACTCAGCCAGGTGACGGTTGTTAGCCGTGCTCCGTACAGGGAGGATCCACACCGGGCGGAGGGGCCCTGGTAGGAGCACGGCTAACAACCGTCACTTCAGGTCGGGGATACCTGAGTACTCACAGATAATATCCATATAAAAAGGAAGCGACAATGGCAAAATTGACCGGCGCGGAAATCCTGATAAAAAGTCTGCTCGAAGAGGGGGTAACTCACATTTTCGGTTACCCCGGGGGTTCTGTAATACCTTTAACGGATAAGCTTTACGGCGAGAAGTCCATTAAGTTCATTCTGACACGTCATGAACAGGGCGCCGCTCACGCGGCAGACGGGTATGCCAGGGCTACCGGAAAAGTGGGAGTGTGCATGGCCACTTCAGGCCCTGGCGCGACCAATCTGGTGACCGGCATCGCGACAGCTTATATGGATTCGGTCCCGCTCATCGCGATTACGGGCCAGGTCAAATCGTTTCTTATAGGCAATGACGCTTTTCAGGAAGCTGATATGATCGGGATCTCACGCTCCATAACAAAACATAATTATCTGGTTAAAGACGCGAAAGATCTTGCCAGGACCGTCAAAGAGGCTTTTCATATCGCAAGGACCGGCCGTCCCGGACCGGTGCTCATTGATCTGCCGGTGGATGTGCAGCTTCAAAAGACGGAGTTCAGGTACCCGAAGGTTATTGACATAAGGGGTTATAAACCCACATATAAAGGGCATATCGGACAGATAAAAAAAATAGCCAGGGCAATAGCGAAAAGCAGGAGGCCGGTAATATATGCGGGCGGAGGTGTGATCATCTCCGGCGCGAGCAGGGAACTCACCGGGTTTGCCAGAGAAACCGGGATCCCCGTCACCCTGACCATGATGGGGCTTGGGGCGTTTCCCGGGGACGATCCTTTGAGCCTGGGGATGCTGGGGATGCACGGGACCGCCTATGCCAATCATGCCGTACAGAAGTCGGATCTTATAATCGCTATCGGGGCGAGGTTTGATGACCGCGTTACCGGAAAGCCGGATACATTCGCGCCGGACGCCACAGTGGCGCATATTGACATAGATCCCGCCAGCGTGAGTAAAAATGTCAGTGTGGATATCCCTGTCATAGGCGATGCCGGGGAGGTCCTGAAGGAGCTGCGCAGGCTGGTCAAGAAACCGGATCTTTCCGACTGGCACAAGCAGGTCATGAGATGGAAGGAGGAACTGCCTTTACAGTATAAAGATGACGATAAGTTAAGACCGCAATATATCATCGAGAAGATACAGGAGCTTACCCGGGGACAGGACGTGATCATCGCCACTGAGGTCGGACAGAATCAGAT
>DAOVKF010000047.1 GCA_030631915.1 Candidatus Omnitrophota bacterium | reverse complement strand
TACGGCCCCGCGCAGGCGCAGGCGCAGAGTCGGCTGGCAAAAAAATACGAATCTTTTTTCACCATTGTCGACCAGGGGAAGAGATACGTCAGCGGTAAGACCCGTAGGATTAAATACAGCAAAGAGAGGCGCTTGTTGGGAGTTCAGGGTTACAACTTCACCACTCCCTCAAATTCGTTCTACGCCTTGTATAACTGCAAGGATAGGAGCATAACAATGCACGAGGGGCCTGCCACCAGATCCGTCTATTACAAGAATGGAAAGGTCCTGCACATATGCAGGGACGTTAAAACATGGGAAAAGGTCGGTAAAGAAGTGTACCGCGCCCAAATAGCGGAAGCGGCGAAATATATTCTCGAGGGGATTGACATGATCGAGAACGGCGCTGCGGTTACAAAAGGCAGGGAAAAGGATTTCCGGACAGCGCTCAAGATACTTGACGGAAATAATGGAAACGGTAAAAAGTAACCGTAGGGGGTAAAAAAACAGGCGCCGCTTACGCGTCGCCTGTTTTTCAGCAAGGCTCTTTCAGCTCAAAAGGTCTGATCTTTTGAGCTCCTTTCTTTTTTTTTGATTTTTAGCGCGTTTCACAGCACGCGCGACAAACAACAAACCTCTTGATCCATCCAGAGCCGCATATCGCAAGAAGCGCCAGTATGGACATCATTCCACATGGAAATTCAGGAACCGGCGGAGCGCCGGAGGAATACACCCACACGCTCAGTTCAGTGTTCTGATACGCGGGCGCGCGCGGATCATAATCATGGGATGTCAGAAATCCATCCCATTCGAAGTAATGAGTGTAATAATCAGATCCGCTCATGTCCGAGTTCCATCCCCATATACCCGTTGTGCCCGCATGATCATACGTTAGATCAAACCCGCTCGCGCTTAAAAAAGTATCCGGATCGTCTTCAAAAGTATCCAGTAAAGCGGATACTGTTTCCGCGGACGTCGCGAGGGACCAGGTCTTGTTGTCCCAGTTCCAGGAATTAAGATCAGAGACCAGAGACACCGCGCCCGGATGGGTCAGGTTCAGCCAGTAGTCCGTGTCATCCACGCAGGCCCATGTGCTCACAACAGTCTCACCCTCCTTAAGGTCAACAACATACCAGTCCGCGTCCTGTGAGTTTGCCGGATCATTTCGTCTGGCCAGGTCGTAAATAGCGGCGTATGACACTCCGCAAAACATTACAATGACCAGTGCCCCTGCCAATAACGATTTTACTACTCTCATTTGTTCCCCTCCTTTTAGTTAAAGAATTTTCAAAACAATTTATCAACATATCAAGTATATCATATTTTCCGGAAATGGCAACCCGAAATAGCTTACTTTTTTATTCCTTACGAATCAGTAGTTAAGGGGGTCGGGTTTGTCTAGACCATTTTTTAGCGCAAAAGGAGCCTGAAGTTTTTTCCGTTCAAAGCGGTTCCATTCCCTGTCTGCGCGGTATCCATGGTTTTGTATGAAATATTGCCATTTTTTCAGTTGAGGTGTGTCCCTTTGAGGCATGTCCCCCATGTTTTCAGAAAAAAGCAGAAAAAACAAAACAAAAAAAGCTTGACAGAATCCCGAAAAAGAGTAAAATAACGTCTAAGAACAGCAAGAATTGAGTAGGCGCTAATAAAAACGACAAGGCAATAATAAAAAATAGATGGTTTTTTTGGGTTTGTTCCTTTTAAGAAAGGAGAATTTAAAAATGAGAAAAAAATTCATGTTACTGGCCGTGCTTTTTGTTTTTGCCGGAGCTTTCTTTGGCGGCGAGGCTGGCGCGGTATTTGACGTTGATACAACGGACTCGGGGGGCACTCACCAGGGCTCGTTTGGTTACAATGAGCTTCCTTATCTTAAGTTGACTTTTCCAGACGCCAGCGGGGAGGTCACGCTTAATTGGTGGGATACGCCGGATTTAGGAAGTGATTATGAGTACTGGGCGACTTTGTCTTCCTCCGGCACCGATACTTTAGTGACGTCTTTTGATGATATCCCTTTCAAAAACTTGTCAGGTGATACCTTTACATGGAGAAACACGTATCCCACCATAAGAGCTTACGGGACATGGAATATAAAAGCGTGTTATTACCCGAGTGGTAGTTCATGCAGCGGCACTGAGGCTACCACGAGTTTTAACATAGTTCCCGAACCCGTATCTTCAGCGCTTTTTCTTATAGGCGGCATGACGTTTGTCGCGGCAAGACGCCGCAGGAACAGGCGGGTAAGAGCATAGCGGCGGATACGGAATAAAAAAAGCCGGAGTTTTTTCAAACTCCGGCTTTTTTTATCTGTTTGCCCTGTCCTCAATAATCACTCCACAGGTGCCTGTCCACGTACTGTGCGAGTATCTCCTGCATCTTTGCCGGGGGCGGCGGGTTGAAATAATTGCATATCACGGCATGCGCGATCTCATGCGCCAGGACCCCGTCAGTCACCTTATCCGCGTAGACCTTGACGCTGTTCCTGTCGCGGTAATAGGCGGCGATCAATCCTTTCTTATATTCGGTGTGCAGCTCGATCTTGAAACGGAAATTATCGGGATACATGTCCAGGATGGACTGGACGCGGTCTATCAGCCTGTCGACCCTTGACCTCGCGAGGCTCATATCCTCGATGAAATTGAACCTCTTTCCGCTTATCCGCCAGAAAAAATCGCCGAGTGTCTTTTCGTCCGGATAATGGATGTCGCAGTAACTCGTCTTGAACGTTTTTGAGGACCCGGCGATGGCGTCCGGCGCTGAAACGGACAGTCCGGCGCAAAAACAGGAAACGGCCAGGATATGACTTAAGCGGCGTATTTTTGACATCCCAGTTATTTAGAGGTCTTGAAATGGTCCAGAGAGGACTTTATTTTTTTGAGAAGTTCCCTGACATTATCCGCGGCGGCGCGGGTTTTGTTCTTTTCGATAAGCTCCATGCTCTTCGCGACGTCGGATTTGATCCGGGATATGCGTTTATCCGTCCCTTCCAGGAACGCGTTGAAACAGTCCCTCAGGTCCAGCAACTGGTCCGTGTGCCTCAAATGCATCCTCTGGGTTATATCGCCTTTGGCCGCTTCCTCGATGGTCTTCTCAAACTTGTAGAGAGGGCCCCCGAGCCTGTGGGACAGGTACATGAACACAAGGGCGCCCGCCAGAGCCATGCTCACTCCCACGACCGACGTTATGAGGATGAAGTTCAGGAAAAAATAAGGACCGGTTTTCTGAATGGTCAGCTCGGTCCCGTGATACGCGGTCGTAAGCGTGCCCCGGGAGATGAACATGAACAGGGCCGCTATCAGGACAGCTTCCAGAAAGAGTAGAACGGCGAACTTCAGGAAAAAACTCGCCTGGAATTCCTTTTTGATGAAATAGTTCCTCCGCCTGTTCGCGCTACTCATACCCCGTATTTCTCCTCTTTCAGGACGTTCCGGTTTATCTTTATATCCGCTTTCTCCCTGACGTCCTTGAGCCAGTCCCTGAACAGTTTCTCTTCTTTTATCTTGATCGTCTTTTCCGTTATACTGTCCTTCATTTCGTCAAAAGGCGCTATCGGCATGACCGTATCCTTTTCAACGTAAAAAAGATAATACACGCCCGCGTCCTTTATCACGCGCACCCTTCCCTCCGGTATGGCGAACGCCTTCAGGAGCAGGCCGGAAGAGATATCGTCATAGCCGAGCGGCCCGATCGTCTCCTTCCAATTAACGGACTCCGGCCCCATCTTGACGAGTTTCGCGATCAGGTCTTTGTCCCTGCTCTTCACGACCTGAAACGTCTTCTGATGGGACAGGTTATCATAATAATCGAGGGCCTCTTTTTCAGTGACGGTTATGGAATCCCTTATCTCCCTGTCCCTGTGGGATATCAGGTCCCTGATAAGGGTCTGCTCCCAGAAGGTCTTGATGGTGTTGACGAACCGCTCGGTCTGATCGAGCTTTCTTTGCCTGGCCTCCTGGATGAGCAGTCTTTTGTCTATAAGCAGGTTGATCTGTTTTTCAAGGGTCTGAGGCGTGACACGGAACATGGGGTCCCTTTTGAAGTTCAGCGCCATGGAGCGTTTGAAATCCCCCACATAGACAGGCTCGCCGTTTATTGTGGCTATTACCCTCTCCTTTTGAGGCCCGCCCCTTACGCAGCCCCGGACCGCCAGAACAGCCGCGATCGCCGCTATGACCGCGACTGCCGCGAAAAATAATATATTTTTCTTCATGTTCCCTTCAACCCCTTTGCGGCAGCTATTGCCACGTGCCGGCGCCCGCGCCTTCGAAGTCGCCTCCCGCGTATGTCCCGGCCGCTGTCCCGTCAACAGTATTACCGCCGACAGTTCCGGAAACGTCTGCGAACCATTCGCCGCCAGCCCAGGTCCCGCCGGTGAGCTTGACAATCTCGGCGGGCAAGACACCAGCAAACTTAGCGTCCCAGTTGCCGGTTGTCGGCACACTGGCCGTGTCATAAGTCCCGTCGAACAGCGCCGCCCAGATGTTCACGTTATTGACGCAATACAGCGACATGTCCATGTTCGCGCCGGTAATGTTGTTAAGCCCCGAAGCCGCCCCTGACTGCGAAATTACAGGATTTATGACGCCGGTAAAAGCGGCCATCACGTCTTCCACGCGGGAAACGATATCTGCCAGCTCAAGGTCCAGTTTCAGGAGCTCATCGACTTCCACCCATTCTCCGGCGCCGAGCGCTTCCCATGATGTCTGTGTCCCGAGTCCGAGTGCGTCGATAAATTCGTTATTCCCCACGAGGTGGTCGGACAATACCCTCCAGGTGATGTCACCACTATCTGTCCATACCCATATACCGTCGAAGTCAGCTTCAATAAAACCCTCGGAGGTCAGGTCCATGCCCTGGATCGCGCCAAGGTATGCGTAGGGCCTGTATGCTGTCTTCAGCCCCGCGACCGCCATATCCACGTCTGTCAGAGTGCCCGGTACACAGCACTGGTTTACGCCGCTGAAACAGCCGTTCCAAATCCCCCAGGCCTCGTCAACTATGTTCGTCATGGCCAGACAGTGCTCCCCGAGGGGGGCGGGAGACGGACATCCAACCGGTGCGATAAATATGTCGCCCTCCCCTACATCCTTTCTCAGGGAAAGAGGAAAAAGGTCTGCCCAGGGCGTAGCGGTTGCGTTGGTCAGCAGGGTATAAGTGACAGAACCCGTTCCGTTGATATCCCCGCTCAACCCCGGAGTATGGGTCCCTGTCATGTTGTCGTCGTACATAACACCCGCGGATTGCAGGGGGTCGATGTAAAGGGCGGCGACCACTCCCTGCCACGTGCTTCCATTGACCCACGCGTCTCCCCCGGATCCGGCGCCCACCATGACGCCGAACACACTGCCGCCCGCGTCCCCGGAACCTACAAACTCGCCATAGAACAGGTTCCTTGCCCGGGGATTCTCGAACGAGCTCTCCAGCATGCTCGCAAACGGACCTCCGGTCCATGGCGCCAGGCTCGCGCCGGCGGTAAAGGTCCCGCTTATATCGCTGTTAAACAGGTCCAGATACATGCAGGGAGCACACTGCGCGAACCGGCCGAAGAAGTTAGTGCTCGTGATAGTGGTCGGCGCTTCATCCAGCGGGATAAGGTCCGGTTCCGGTTTTATTTTGTCAAAAGGGTTGTCCGGGCTGCCAGGCGCGTCCGGCCCGCCTCCGCGTGCGCCAAGAGGCGCCAGCGCGTATCCCGGGTCGCCGAGAGGCCCGGTATAACCGTATTCATTCGTGCCTTCATTGCCCCATTCACTGTTAAACCCCGACCGTTCTCCCTCGGTCGTAGGATGTTCGGAATATCCCACGGCCCTGCACTGCTTGCCGGTCCATCCCTCCCGGAGCTCCCTGGGGTTGCCGCCTTCAATGACCGGGATCATGAAACCAGCGCCGCCTTCAAAGAAGAGCCACGTGCAGTTCTCGTCCGCATAAAGGTACATTATGGTCCCGCGTATGCCGCAGACCGCGTGAGGGGTTTTGATGGAAAATTTCGAGTCTTCGGGCTTATTCTCAAGTTTCGCGATGATCCTGCCGTAATCCGAATCGAACAGGTTCTCGAAATCACCGGTCTTTGGATCACGCTTTAATTCCTTTATAACAAGGTTGGTGTTCGGGAGTATGTCCAGGCTGAGGCCGTTATCGAAATTTATCTGTATCCTGCCTGTTTCCCCTGTTTCTATCCTGTCGTCCGTGGTCAGCACCTCGTTCTTTATCGGGGCGTGCCAGGTCCCGGAACCTTTCGGCTGGACGCGGACGGTTCCGGCTATCCTCGTAACGATGGCTGTAGTGACCTTTGAGTCAGCCGGGACTTGCACCAGCGCCAGCACAGGGCTGGTCGTGTCCACGCGTTTATCCTTTTCCAGCGGAAGGAACGCGCGCGGCGCCTCCGGCGGAGCGTTATACGGGACAAGGGAGGTCATGCCTTCGGGCACGTCGACCGCCTGGCCCGGGAAAGAAGGGTTCGTCATGTTGAAAACGCCCTCAGAGACAAGCACGCTTGTCGCTGAATACTCGAATGACACAAAGATGTCAGACCCTTTCACGCTTCCGAAAGAGTTCGGGGTCATAATGGTAAAAGGCGCCTTATCAAAGGCCTCGGAAACGATGGCCCTGATATTACCCCTTTCCAGGTCCAGGACCGCGGATTTTCTGAACCCGTCATTGTCCACGACGTAATCCTTCACCCTTACCTGGGAAGTGTTTCCCATACGCACGATAGAACCGTCGTTAAAGGTGATCTCCGCCTTGGAAAAGCTCTTTGTCCTGAGCACGTCACCGGGAGATATTTCTTCGCCTGCCACCACAGGCAGATATCTGTCCCCGTCTTTGCTCAGCTTATCGACCCTCCCTTCCGTAAGGGTAAAGCTCCCGACTGTTTCCGCCATGACATAAGGCGAAAAGATAAGGAGAAAACAGCATGCGGCAGCCACAACGCGATTCGCCATCTTCATAATCTGACCTCCTGTTTTTAAAAGCTGTATTGTATGGCCGTGCTTATCACGTGCCGGTCATAGTCGTAAATAGACACACTCGACTGCGCGTTGACATAGGTATAGCGGAGCTGGAGTTCCGTGTTCTTGAAGAATTCATAGGACAGAAGCGCCGCGGCCGCGTATGTCTGGTCGTCCCGTTTTTTGTCGAAAATAATGTTTCTGTTATCAAAATCCTGGAAAAAGATCTCGCCGTTCACGCTTATTTTGACCTTGTCACATAACGGGTAAAGCGCGCCGGCCCCTATCCTGTTCCCCACGTATTCCCAGTTGGTCCCGTTTGTCCAGTCCTTGTGGAAGGCGTATCTCAGGTTCACGAACCCCTCTCTCTCCGCGAAGAACCAGAACCAGCCCGCGGTCCCGATAAGCTCGTTCCCGGACCTGCTCTCATTGGGGAACCTGGACGAGCGCATATAATCGTGGTTTTCGTATATGACCCCGACCTGTCCCAGTTGAGACTCGCCTATAAGAAAGTTGTTCACGTTCCCCGCGCTTACCGTGGCGAGATAGTTCTTGTCATCGGCTATCCAGTGCTGGAAACTCACCGGGAACGTCACAAGCAGCCTGTCATACGCAATGTTCGCCTGGGCAACGAAAAAGTTCCCCATAAGGTTGTAATGCCCCAGGTCGTTCTGTTTCGCGATCTGCATGCCGTATCCTGTCTTCAGGCTCAACGGGCTGTCCTCGAGCCTGAACGTGTAATCCCCCTTGAGGTCAAAGACCTGTCTGGTGTCAGCCTTATCCGATATGTCCCCTACGAGTGAAGCGTCGCCCGGCAGCAGCGTAACGTTCGAGTCATAGTCAAAAGCGAACCTGGCCTGAAAATGGAAGGGCTTGTCGATCTCCAGCCTGCGGTCTATCAGTTCCATGTATTTATTCGCGTAGGTCCCGATGTCCGAATGTGGATCAAGGGCGAACGTGTCCTTGAAAGTATCTCTGGCGTCTTTGTATTTTTTCATGCGGAGGTAACATATGCCTATCTGATAATCGGCTGACTGTGTCAGCCGGTCGTCCAGGTCTTTCGCGTCCTTAAACGCCTGGATCGCGACCTCATCTTCCCCGCTTTTTTGGGCCGTAAGCCCTTTGAGGAATTTCGCCTGCGCCGGCCGTACGCCTTCCTCCTCCGCGATATTGATCCACTTTTTGGCCGCTTCGAACTCATTTAAACGGTAAAGCAGATCTATCTCTTCGATGAGCGCGCCTTTTATCTTCGGCGTCATGCTCAGCGAGGCTTCAAGATATTTTCGCGCCTCGACATAGTTTTCAAGCCTTTTATAAGTAAGCCCGAGGTAATAAGCGGCCAGGGAAGATCTCGGTTGTTTCTGAACCGCCTGCTCGAACACCACAGCCGCTTCGTCATAATTTTCCTGACGGAACAGATAAATACCTTTTTCCATGAGCTCGTTAGTTTTTGCTTCCTGAGCGGCAGCGCTGCTGCAAAAAACCGACAAACTCAAGAGCAGCGAAAGAACACAGACATGGACGCGGTTAATACGATTCATTGGACACTCCTTTCTTGATGTGTTGGAAAAAGAAACCCTGCTCGTTTGAGCGGAAAAATGATCGGTTGGATTGGTCAGAATAAAACATATAAATGTTTTCTTTGTCCGGGTGTGTTTTACTTGGTTTAACCACTGCTCACTAAATTGCTCTTATGTCTAAACATAATATCACTTTCCGTCTGTTTGTCAATAAAAACTTACTGTTTGTAAAGTCAATTTCAAAATGTCCGGATTTGCCTCAAAAACTTAAAGAACAAATAATTTCCAGTAACCTCAAGGTGGTAACAGGTGACTCCTGTTAGAAAAAAAATAGCTGGTTTAATAACTGTTGACATTTCCTCCTCCGCGGATAAAATAATATAATTGTATAGCAAATCGCCCATCAACTCATAACTTTTTCTTAACTAAGGAGCAGACGGATGAAAACAAAACTGACTAAATTGGGATTTGCTGTTTTCCTGATACTTATTGGTGTAACATTAACCGTCTGTAACGCACATGCCTTAGATCCGTACCCTGACACCACCCCGCTGGTGGGCGTATCGTCTGACGGAGGGGTGAACATAACCCAGAGAACTACGTTCGACTGGAATGAGACCCCGTGGACAAAGGTCTCTTTTCTAAAAAATGATATTGATAACTGGGGGCAGGGCGGATTTGAACTGCACTGGACATGGAAATATAACAGCATTTCTAAAGGCACGCACACATTAACTCCTATCTGGTATCCTCCCGGCACTTCTGATCCTGTTGTATTTACGCATTCCCCCGGCTCTGCTGACTGGAGTGGCATGCGGGAGATCGGCTCATGGACACTGGAAACTAAGTGGCATTATATGAATCTGGCAGAGGACGCGTGGGGAGACTGGGAACAGGGCAAGACGGTACCATTCACTGTCACGCCAGAGCCTTTAAGTTCCACCCTGTTCCTGCTCGGCGGCACAACCATTGTCTTGGCCAGGCGACGCAGGCTTAAAAGAACAAGAACGTAAGGGCTCTTTCCTCCCGTCATCGCGAAGAGCCCTCCCCCGTCATTGCGAGGAGCGAAGGGACGAAGCAATCCCTTCAAGTCATCTAAAAAGGAGAAGAAAAAATGAAACCCTCCACGAATCCGATTTCTCGAATATTACTGATAGCCGCGTTTTTACTCGTTTCCGGAGCATTGACAGCCAGTGCCGGCTCGAGTCTGTACAAACAAAGCATCGGTTTTAACGACCTCAGCGACCAGCGCACCTTTACCTTTGGCACGGAGAACTATGCCCCGTCCAGCTCCCAGGGCGGGCTTTCAGGATACTGGGCCGCATCCTCCACATTTACCATCAACTGGGACATCACCTGTGACCCGGGGACCAGCCTGTGGTCCTATGCATATAACTTGAGCAGCAGTGAGAAAGCCATTTCCCACTTCATATTGGAACTGACGGATTCCGCTTCGGCTTCCGACATAATAGACCCCCGCGTTAACGGACAATCCGTGAGCTTTGATGGCCCCACAGCCTGGAGCGGTGGGAACAGTAATCCCAGCATGCCCGCTGACATATACGGCATCAAGTTCGACTGCGGCGGCAATTCCGTGACATACTCGTTTGAAACCCTCCGGGATCCTGTGTGGGGAAATTTTTATGCCAAGGACGGCAACGACACTGCGGACCCTCACAACCCTCTTGATGTTTACGCTTTCAACAATGCGCTGGGTATTACGGGTTTTGCCAGCGACAAGAAGATCGACTTTATCGCGCGTCCCAACGGCGGCGGCTGCCCTCCCGTGGTTCCCGAACCGATAAGCGCTATCCTCTTCGTGTCCGGAGGCACAACCATGGCCGCCATCCGCCTTAAAAAAAGGCGCAAAAAGTAACGGTCATCCGGCCGAATGGATCTCCACGGACTCACGTCCGTTGTTTTAAGTACGAAATATCATTTCTCGTAGCTTCATGGTGAGCGAACGAAGTGAGTCGAACCATAAAAAAAATGAGCGGACGTCCCTCGTGCCGCTCAACTTGCCTTGCTACTTGATCCTGCGAT
>DAOVKF010000153.1 GCA_030631915.1 Candidatus Omnitrophota bacterium | reverse complement strand
TGTAATTCTCCTTGTTAGTTCTGCCTTTTTAAAAAACTTTGCAAAACTCTTAACCGACAATTAAAGTATATCATATCCTGACAATAATGCAAGGAGATATTTCTACCTTTTTTATCTTTAATTTTTATTTTGCGCGGGGAGCTTTTTCAATAACGGACGGATGTGCTGAAACCCTGATCATAACTGGGGTATAATGTTGTGAGAAGGCTGCTCCAGGGTGAAATGTGTAATGATGAGGTTTGACCCCATCAGATCAAGTTGTTTGTCTTGAGTTCCTGCTCCAGCATGTCTATGGCCTTTTTCAGCTCGGGGAAAAGTTTAACATTGATATTTATCCCTTTCCCTGTCGGAACTTTCTCAGCGCCCTGAGGAGGCTGAGTCCATGTACGGATGTCTATAACGTCATTGGACTGGAATTCCGATATTCTGATCTTTATGTCCTGGTATTTATTTTTAGCAAATGCCGCAATGTCCTTTTCCATTTATCCCCCCTTATGAAATTGGATGATATACTCTTACTATTTTAATATATAATAACTCATGCCGCGGCAAAATGCAAAAAATTAATCGACTTCTTTCTTTTTGAAGATCGTGTAGAAACAAAAAGAGGCTAACCCTATGATCAAAAGCCATGACAGCGACATGAATATCCACCCAAGCCCCGTCATATTTTTCTCCCTTTGGCCTCGCGTTTTTTCCACGCGATCCTGACCAGGACCGCGATCGCCAGAAAAAGCAGACAGAGCCCCGCGCGGGTCGCGAGTATATACGGCCTGTTCCCGGACGAAATATTATCCATTCTTATTACAGGCAGCCACTCCTGAAAGAACCAGGTAAAAAGGACCGTCAGGAGAAAGGCCGGTGTAACGTATTTGATGATGAACTTATATATCCCGGGGATCCTCATGTCAGCCCCATGGTGCATCTCTTCCCATGCCTTCTCGATCCCGAATATCCAGCTGAACAGGATCACCTCGACCGTGGCAAAAAGTATCAGGCAGAACGTCCCGCCCCAGAAATCCAGTTCATCCACGACGCCCCTGCCCAGAAAGAAGATCGCCGCGTGACACAGGACGAACGTCGTAATCCCGAATATCGTGACCGCCCTGTCCCGCGAAATATTGAACTCATCCTCCAGAAACGCTATCGCCGGCTGGGAAAGAGAGACCGACGATGTCACCCCGGCCAGGAACAGGAGCGCGAACCATAAAAAACCCAGCGTTTCAGAACACGGCATATGCCCGAAGATAAGCGGCATCGTCACAAAGCCAAGGTTAAAAGCGCCTGAATTGGCGATATCCCCGATCATACCCGGTCCGAAAAACACGAACGCGGCGGGGATAACGATACTGGCCCCGATAACGACCTCCACCAGCTCGTTCACGCTTACCGCCGTAAGTCCGGACAACGCGACATCGTCCCCCTTTTTGAGGTAACTGGCATACGTAAGGATGACGCCGATTCCCACGCTCAGGGTGAAAAATACCTGTCCGGTCGCGGCCAGCCATATCTTCGCGGACCTGAGGCAGGAAAGATCGGGATTCCACAGGTATCCGAGCCCGTTCAGGACGTTCCATGAGGGTTTGCCCGAATCCGGCGCGCCTAAAGTCAACACCCTCACGGTCAGGATGACCCCGAAGATCAGCAGGATCGGCATCGCGAACCTGCAAAACCGCTCGATCCCCCCTCTGATCCCGTGTTTCAGCACGATCATGTTGATTATGAAGGTTATGACGAAAAAGACGTAGGCCGGAGCTATGCTGGAGAAATACTCGTTTTTTACCAGTCCCTGAAACCCCATCAAAAAAGCCTGCATGGAAGCCTGGTCCCGGATGCCCGAGTATTTCTGCAAAAGCGCGAAAAAACTGTATGCCAGGGTCCATGATTCGATATACGTGTAATATATCATTATGATCATGGGACCGAAAATGCCTATAACCCCGAAATACTTTATAAACCGGCTTTTTTTCCACAGACTGTGAAAAACACCAGGCGCCGAGGAATGCTCAAACCCGCCGCCGTACCGCCCTATAGCCCACTCGACCCACATAATGGGGATCCCGACAAGCAGCAACGCGACGAAATAAGGTATCATAAAAGCGCCGCCGCCGTTCCTCGCGGCCTGCACCGGGAACCGCAGGAAATTGCCCAGGCCGATAGCGGAACCGGCTACCGCCATTATAATGCCAAGACGCGAACCCCATGAATCCCGTTTTCTACTCATCAGGCCCTACCCTCTTGCGAAGGGTCTTTTTCAGCGATCGTTCTCTCTTCGCCGCGAGTATCTTTTCCTTTGACCGCATGGACCTTTTTCGCTTCTGCCGGCGTATCTTTTCGATGCGCTTTTTCTCCTCCGAGGCCTTGCCGAGGATCATGGATTCTATCTTGCCGGTCAGCAGCCTGCGCGCGAAAAAGCGGTTCAAAGCCTGCGAACGTTCCCTGCCGCATTTGACCTCTACCCCTGTCGGTCCGTGTTTCAGGTACACGCGTGAGGACACCTTATTGACGTTCTGTCCGCCCGGGCCGCTTGATCTGATAAACCGCTCGGTCAGATCCCTCTCTTTTACGCCCAGACGGCGCATCCTGTCCCTGAGGTCTTTTTCTTTTTTTTGGGAAACACTGAACCTGGGCATGCTTTTACCTTGTTCCTGTCCCGGCCCTACCCTGACCCTTGACCCTACCTGTTAAAGCAGGCGTCTATCAGGTCCCCGAGTTTTGCCGTCGCCAGACATTGCACGGTATCGGCTCCGCCGTAATATATCTTCACCTCGCCGCTGTCTTCCACGACCGCTCCGCAGGTAAAGACAACACCGTAACTGAGACCGTTCAATTCATAATCCATGACAGGGGAAAGGATCGGCGCCTTTGCGCGGGCTATGACCCTTGAAGGGTCTTTGCTGTCCAGCAGCAGCACCCCGAGGTGATAGACGTACTGAGCCGCGCACTGGACGTTCACCGCATGATAGATCACCAGCCATCCTTTGTCGGTCTTTATCGGGACGGCGCCGGGACCGTTCTTTTTCCAGCCCCACTCATCCTGCGTCAGGGCAACCGCTTTTGAACGGCCCCAGAACAGAAGATCAGGGGAATATGAAAGCCACATGTAGGCCCTGCCGTCACCTGTGTTCGGTCTGTCAAGACGGCAGTAGAGGCCGTTTATCTTCTCGGGGAAAAGGACACCGTTCCTGTTATCCGTTTCCGAAATAAAGCCCTTCCACTCGAAATCCTCA
>DAOVKF010000049.1 GCA_030631915.1 Candidatus Omnitrophota bacterium | reverse complement strand
TCGGATACTTTCGCGGCGTTCTTTATGATATCCTCCTGATACAACCTGAACCCGCCCCGGAGAGCCTCCCGAAAAGCGACGGCCTTTCCCGCGATAACGTGCATAAGCGGGCCGCCCTGGATCCCGGGAAATACTTCCGAATCGATCCGTCTGGCAAACTCCTTTTTGCACATTATCATACCGGACCTGGGCCCTCTCAGGGTCTTGTGCGTGGTTGTTGTCACGAATTCCGATATCGGCACCGGATCCGGATGAAGGCCCGTAGCGACCAGTCCCGCTATATGCGCAATATCCACCATTAAAATAGCGCCGACTTCATCGCATATCTCTCTGAACTTCGCGAAGTCTATTGTCCGGGGATACGTCGATGCTCCCGCGATTATCATTCTGGGCCTGTGCTCAAGCGCTTTTTGCCTTATTTCGTCAAAATCGATCTTTTCAGTGTCCGGCCGGACCCCGTAAAAGGCCATATTGAAATATTTTCCGGAAAAGTTCTTCCTGTGCCCGTGGGTAAGGTGGCCGCCGCAGGCCAGGTCCATGGCCAGAACCGGATCTCCCACATTCAGCATGGCTGAATAGACCGCCATATTGGCCTGCGAGCCGGAATGAGGCTGGACATTGACATGTTCCGCGCCGAAGAGTTCCTTCGCCCGTTTAACGGCGATCTCCTCCGCAACATCCACAAAACCACAACCGCCGTAATACCTGGCCCGCGGATATCCCTCGGCGTATTTGTTGGTCATCGCGGAAGATACGGCTTCCATGACCGCGCGGCTGACGAAATTCTCGCTGGCAATAAGCTCTATGCCCTGATTTTGCCTCTTTGTCTCGTTAAGAACGGCCTCAAATATCTCCGGGTCCGTGTTCTTCAAGTGTCTCATTTACTGCTCCCCTTCCGCATATAACAGAAGTCATATCCGCTTTTTGAATACTTTTTTTTCCAGGTCCGTGATCTGCCTGACACGCCTTGCGTGGCGCCCTTTCAGCGGACCTGTATCAAGCCATGCGTTTACGATCTTTACCGCTTTCGTATAAGCGGTTCTCGAAGCGGCCAGGACCAGCATGTTCGTGTCATTATGCTGTCTGGCGGACACCGCGTCAGCTTCCGTTAAGCAGACGCCGGCCCTTACGCCGGGAAGTTTGTTCGCCACGACACCCATACCCGTGCCGGTCTTACAGATGAGGATCCCCCTGCGTACTTTTCCTTCTGCGACCTTCTTTGCCGCCTCATACCCGATGCGGGGATAGTCGCACGATTCCCCGGACCAGGCCCCAACATCCTCCACCCGGTATCTTTTCTCTTCCAGCAATTTTTTTATCCTTTCCTTGAGTAAAAAACCGCCGTGATCCGAGCCAACCACTATTTTCCTCACCACTTTATCAGCTCCTCTATCGACTGTTTTATAAGACGGAACGTTACCTTGTAAAAGGCCGGGGACCGTCCTATGGGATCGGGGATAACAACGTCATTCGCCTCTCTGTTAAACTCTCCGAGGAGAAAGATCTTTTCCGCGGCCTGCGGAACGATCGACATGACCTTCTCCCTGTGAGCGGGTTCCATGACCAGTATCACATCGGCCCAGTCTATGCCGTCTTTCGTCAATTCCGCGGATTCATATCCGGCCGGGTCGATCCCCTGCTTTTCCAGGACCCTGATGGTCTCATCCGTCGGTTTGATCCCGTTCACGCCGAACGTGCCCGCTGATCTGACTTCTACGCTAAGGTTTTCCTCAATAACGCGTTTCTTAAGGTAGGCTTCCGCCATGATGCTGCGGCAGCTGTTGCCCGTGCATACGAATAATATCCTTTTCTTACGCTTTTCCACTCTTTAATTTCCTGTTCTTTTTTTCTGTTTTCCGCACGAGTTCCTTTTTAAATCCGTCCAGTCTTTTCTTCACCGGCTCGTCCCGTGTCCCTATTATCTGGGCGGCCAGTATGGCGGCATTGACAGCCCCGGTTTTTCCTATGGATACGGTCGCCACCGGAACTCCCGCCGGCATCTGGACCGTTGAAAAAAGAGAATCCATGCCGTCAAGCGAGCTATCCAATGGAACGCCTATAACGGGCAGGGTCGTATGAGCCGCCACTGTGCCGGCAAGATGGGCCGCGCCGCCCGCGCCCGCGATTATCACTTTTATGCCTTTTCCCCTGGCAGATACCGCGAATGCCACGGTCTTATCCGGCGAACGATGAGCCGAAAGTATCCTGGCATCATGGGCTATTCCGAGCTTATCGAGCATCACGCCCGCTTCTCTCATCACGGGAAGGTCCGAATCACTCCCCATTATTATGCTCACAACAGGCTTTTTTTTCATGCCGCGACTCCTTTTTAGTAACTACTCGGGTGTTTTCGATGTGAAGCAACGGCCGTTTACCGTGCTCCTGCCAGGTCCCCGCCCCCGAAACCCGTTTGATCCACAGCGCGATACGCGATATCCCTGCGGTAATACATGCCCTTGAAACGTATCTTCTCAACTCCTCTATACGCGTTATCCGCAGCTTCCTTTATCCCGTTCCCTGTCCCGACAACGCCAAGCACCCTGCCGCCGGAAGTGACAGGCTTTCCATCCCGGGCCTCTGTGCCGGCATGAAAGACCAGTACGCCCTCATTCACCGCGTCCTGTATACCCTCGATCATGTTCCCCTTTTCATATCCGCCGGGATAGCCCGCGGAAACCAGCACCACACACACGCGGTCACGGTCATCCCATTCAATGGTCATGTTCGAAAGGTCCATCTCAGCGGTAGACATAAGAAGCTCCACCAGATCTGTTTTTATCCCCGGCAGGAGGACCTGCGCTTCAGGATCGCCGAAACGCGCATTGAACTCCAGCACCTTCGGCCCCGCGTCCGTTATCATGAGACCCGCATAAAGTATGCCCTTGTAAGGCATGCCTTCCTCCCTTAAACTGTCAACGGTCGGCTGAAGAATGGTTTTTCTTATATCCTCAAAAAGCTTTTCATCGACGAAAGGCACCGGCGAATACGCGCCCATGCCGCCGGTATTCGGGCCTTTATCACCTTCAAATACGCGTTTATGGTCCTGGCTGGGAGCCAGGGGGATTATATTCGTCCCATCTGTCAGGGCCAGGATCGATATTTCCTCGCCCTTCAGGCATTCTTCAACTATTATCTTGTTCCCGGCGGCGCCGAATACCTTTTCCTCCAGCATGGCCTTCACCGCGTTATTCGCCTCAGAGACACTGCCGGCGACAATGACACCTTTTCCGCCGGCCAGTCCATCCGCTTTGATCACTACAGGGGCCCCGGCGGAACGAATGTGATCTTCCGCTTTTTTTACGTCGTCAAATATGCGGAACGAAGCGGATGGTATGCTGTACCGCCCCATAAGCTCTTTGGCGAATATCTTGCTGGACTCCATCCGGGCAGCGGCATACGAGGGCCCGCAGACCTTTATGCCCTCGCCTTCCAGAACATCGGTGATACCCCTGGCAAGCGGAGCCTCAGGGCCGACGATGACCAGGGTTATGTCCCTTTCTTTGCAAAAGCCCTTTATCGCGTCATTATCGGAAATATCAAGGCCGATGTTCTCAGCAGCCTCCCGCGTCCCGCCATTACCCGGAGCGCAATAAAGTTTTTCAGCATGAGGGCTCTGTTTTATTTTCCAGCAGAGAGCGTGTTCGCGCCCGCCAGATCCCAGGACAAGGATATTCATAAAATATGATTCCCCTCTATCAGTTCCATGCCGCGCTTGCCGGATACCACTTCCCCGATGATCCAGCTTTTGAGACTGTGTTTTTCCCGGAGTATATGTCCGGCTTTTTCCGCGTCCTTACGTGAAAGGACAAGCGCCATCCCGATACCCATGTTAAACGTGCGGAAAAGCTCTTTTTCGTCAATGTCCGCCCTGTCCATTATCATCCTGAACACAGCCGGCGTTTTCCAGGATCCTTTCCGGATCAAGACCCTGCGGTTTTCAGGGAGTATCCTGGGAATATTATCGTAAAACCCGCCTCCGGTTATGTTTGATATACCTTTAACAGCGGCCTCCCGTATGACCTCCATCACCGGTTTCACGTAAATACGCGTGGGCCTTAAAAAAAGAGCGGCCTTTTTCCTCAGCTCATCCCCGGTAAACAGTTTTCTCACCAGTGAATACCCGTTGGAATGCAGGCCGCTCGACTCTATTCCAAGGACAAGGTCTCCGGGCTTGATCCGTTTCCCGTCAATGACCTTTTTCCTCTCGACCATGCCGACCGTAAAACCCGCCAGGTCATATTCGCCTTTTCCGTACATCCCGGGCATCTCCGCGGTCTCCCCGCCCAGAAGCGCGCACCCCGCTTCTCTGCAGCCCTTGACTATCCCCCTGATAACGTCACACCAGACCTTTTCGTCAAGTTTGCCCGCGGCAAAATAATCCAGAAAAAAAAGCGGCCGGGCTCCCGAGCACAGGCAGTCATTTACACACATGGCCACCAGGTCAATGCCCACGGTATTGTGCCTGCCGGCGTTAATCGCGACCTTGAGCTTTGTCCCGACGCCATCGGTGGAAGCGACCAGGAGCGGATCCTTTATGCCGGGTTTCAGGGGATCGAAAAAACCGCCGAATCCCCCTATTGTATCCAGGCTTCCCCTGACCCTGGTGGTATTTACGAGTTTACGGACCTTTTTTACGAGCCGGTTCGCCCTGTCTATGTCAACCCCGGCCCGTTTGTAGGTGTCCTTTTTCTTCATAATCCGATCTTCTTAAAAATCCGGTCAACGTGCCTCAGGTGATATTCCGGGTCAAAGCATTTTTTTATCTCTTCACCGGTCATGTATCCCTTTACCTCGCCGCTATTCAATAAAAGGCCTTCAAAGCTTTCTCCTCCCCCGCGACACGCCTCAAGGGCCAGGCCCTGGACGATATCATAAGCCTCCATGCGCGCGGCGCCTTTTTTCACCAGCTCCAGGAGGACCCTCTGGGAGTAGATCAACCCGTTTGTGGCGTCAATATTCTCTGTCATCCTTTTTTTATTCACGACAAGTCTGGATATCAGGGCCTCTGCCCTGTCAAGCATATAGTCCAGCAGGATCGTCGAATCAGGGATTATGATCCGTTCGGCCGAGGAGTGGGAAATATCCCTTTCGTGCCACAAAGCCACATTTTCCATGCCGGCAACGGCATTGCCCCTGAGCACTCTGGCCAGGCCTATTATGCGTTCAGAGATAATGGGATTTTTTTTGTGCGGCATGCTGGAAGACCCTGTCTGGCCCTCGGCAAAGAACTCCTGGACCTCATTGACCTCTGTTCTCTGGAGCCCCCTTATCTCGAATGCTATCTTCTCCAGGGTCGCTCCCGTAAGGGCGATCATGTTCAGATAATGAGAATGCCTGTCCCGCTGCAGTATCTGGGTGGATATGCCGGCCGGCCTTAACCCGAGTTTGCCGCACACATACTCTTCGACAAAAGGGTCCACGTTGGCGAACGTGCCCACCGAACCTGACATCTTGCCATAAGCGATCGTCTCTCTGCCGCGTTTCAGCCTGTCCAGGCCGCGTTCCATCTCTTTATAATAGAGCGCCATTTTCAGTCCGAACGTCGTGGGTTCAGCGTGCACTCCATGCGTCCTCCCGATCATGGGGGTCATTTTGTGCTTTACCGCTTTTTCCTTCAGCGCGCTCATGACCCCTTCCGCACCCCTGATAAGGATATCCATGGCCTCGCACATCATGGCTGACAGCGCTGTATCAAGAATATCGCTTGAGGTCAATCCAAAGTGGAGATACTTCGCCTCTTCCCCTATGTACTCAGAGACGTTCTTGATAAAAGCGAACACATCGTGATGTGTCCTTTCTTCGATCTCCCTGATCCGCCTGACATCGATATCGGCTTTTTCCTTTATGGCCTTTACCGCTTGCCGGGGTATCAATCCCAGTCTGGCAAACGCTTCACAGGCCAGGATCTCGATCTGAAGCATTTTCCGGAATTTATTCTCGTCATCCCATATCCGGGCCATCTCAGGGCGCGTGTACCGTTCGATCATAACCCCCCCTTTGTCCGGCGGTTCCTTAAAAATAATCAGCATCCATAGCTACTCAGGTAGGCACCAGAATCCTTTTTATAGCATATATAAATCGCTATGTCAATAAGAGCAAAAATGCTTGCAAGAGGCGTCCTTATCTGCTATAATCCATGTCTTCATAAGGATTACCGCGGGGTGGAGCAGAGGTAGCTCGTGAGGCTCATAACCTCAAGGTCGAGGGTTCGATTCCCTCCCCCGCAACCAGCATCTAAGCCACCTGTCCCAACCGATAAAAAGGAGCGTCGGATCATGGAAGAAAAGGGATTCCGTGAAAGAAGACAATACGCGAGGCTTTCTATCAGGAGCAGGGTGCTCTTCCGTATCATGGAAGCGGCTGACAAAGAACCCCTTCCGGAAAAATTCGAAGCCGCCGGGAAGAACATCGGCGTCGCCGGCATACTTTTGAATTCCGATAAGGAACTAAAACCCGGGACCTTTCTTGAGATGTCCATACTCATGCCGCGGGAAACCGATTCCGTCGACATCAAAGGAGAGGTGCGGTGGTGCAGCCCGTGCCCCGGGACCGAGCAAGGCGGATACGGCTTTGACACAGGCGTCCAGTTCCTGACCATCGACAAAAAGCATGTGCTCCTCCTGGTCAAATATGTCTGCGGCAATCTCGACGAGAAGTTAAAGCAGTACATCGATCCCGAAATCGCGGATGAATAGCAGAATTATCTGCTGCGGCAACATCGCCTTTGATCTGATATCAGAAGCCGGGAACAACCCTGCCGGTCCGGTCTTTTACGCGCGGCCGGGCGGCTCTGTCAGCAATACGGCGGCAATACTCAACCGCCTGGGCCTTTCCGTCCTGCTGGCCTCAAAGACGGGCAGGGATTTTCTCGGCGATTCCCTTGTCTCGACGATTAAAAACGCCGGTATAGACACCGGTCTCGTGTCCCGGGATAAAAACGTCAGGACCTCCCTGGCCTTCGCGCAAATAGACAAAAAAGGCGATCCATCCTATGTCTTTTACAAACCCCGGAACCTGCGGCTTTCATCCGAAAAAGACAGGATCCCTGTCACGCTTTTCAAAAAGGCCGCTGTCTTTCACACCGGATCTCTTTTTTCCTACGCTGACCATACGCATGAGACCGTCCTGAAATATATAAAACAGGCCAAAAAACAAAATGTCTTTATCTCCTATGACCCGAACTGGCGGGGGACCCGCATTAAAGATAAAAGAACCGCCCGGTCCAGGATAAAAGCCCTGCTTCCGCGCGTCGATCTTCTTAAATTAAGCGAAACAGACGCCCTGGGCCTGACCGGCCGCCGTTCCCTGCCGTATGCTTTGGACGCCATCCGCGATATCTCAAAATGCGAGATCGTTGTCACACGGGGAAAAAAGGGGGCTTTTTACTGGGACGGAAAAGAACAAACAGCCCACCCGGCTTTTAAGGTAAATGTGGTGGATACCATCGGAGCCGGCGACGCGTTCACGGCCGGGCTTATTTACAGGTATCTGGCAAAAGGAAAAGAAGGTTTCCGGCGGGAAAAAAGAGAAAATCTCGCGTTCGCTTCCGCCGTCTCCGCTTTGATCTGCGCGGGCAGAGGCGCTACCGAGGGGTTAAAGAATTTAAGCCAGGTCGAGAGATTCCTGTCACGCGAAAAAGAACAGAGGCCGCTGCTATTCCCCTGACTCTTCCACGGGGCCTTTATAGATAAACTCGCCTTTTTTCACTATTCCCAGTTTCTCGCGGGCCTTTTTCTCGACATATCCGGGGTCCTGCTCCATCTTCCGTATTTCTTCTTTCAGGGTATCGTTATGCCGGCTGAGGAGGCTGCTCCTTGTCCGCATGTCTTCACGGTCCTCGCGCAGCTTCTGCAGCCGGGAATATCCCGGCAGAAATATCGCCGCGCCCACCGCGACGATCACACCCGCGCATACAGCTATTTTCTTCCCTTCCATTCCGGGTCCCCGTAAACAGCTTTTGCTCCAAGCATCTCCTCGATACGGAGAAGTTCGTTATATTTACAGATACGGTCCGTCCGGCAGACGGATCCGGTCTTTATCTGGCCTACGCCGGTGGCGACCGCGAGATGAGCGATAGTGGTATCCTCGGTCTCCCCGGAACGGTGGGAAATAACGGCCGTATATCCGGCCTCTTTCGCCATGGCGATCGCCGCCAGGGTCTCTGTCAGCGTCCCGATCTGGTTGACCTTGATCAGAATAGAATTGGCCACGCCCATGTTTATTCCCTGCTTCAGCCTGTCAGTGCTGGTCACAAAAAGGTCATCGCCGACCAGCTGGATCTTACCCCCCATCTTATCGGTCAGGGCTTTCCAGCCGTCCCAGTCATCTTCCGCCATCCCGTCCTCTATCGATACGATAGGGTATTTTTCTACCCACGCGCCGTAAAATTCCACCATCTCCTCCGGTGATTTTCGCGGCACGGCCTCTGCTTTAAGCACATAAGCGCCGTGTTCGTAAAATTCACTCGAAGCCGGGTCCAGGGCGATCTTTATATGCTCACCCGGAGTATAACCCGCGGCTGAAACAGCCTCGAGTATCACTTCCAGGGCTTCTTCGTTTGACTGAAGGTTTGGCGCGAACCCGCCTTCGTCCCCGACAGAGGTTGACAGTCGCTTTGAGTGTAATATTTTCTTCAGGCCGTGAAAGACCTCCGATCCCATCCTGAGCGCCTCTTTGAACGAAGGGGCGCCTGTGGGCATGATCATGAATTCCTGAATATCCACATTGTTATCAGCGTGTTCGCCGCCGTTCAGGATGTTCATCATGGGAATGGGAAGCACCCGCGCGTCTGCCCCGAGATACCTGAAAAGCGGGATCCCCCCGGACGCGGCCGCTGCCTTTGCCGCTGCCATGGAAACACCCAGTATGGCGTTCGCGCCCAACCGGCCTTTATTCGGCGTGCCGTCAAGCGCTATAAGCGTTCTGTCCAATTCTTCCTGTTGCGCAGCGTCCATGCCTTTTACTTTCGAGGCGATCTCCCCGTTGACGTTGGCCACGGCTTTTGTGACACCCTTGCCCGAATACCGGCCGTTGTCCCCGTCCCTCAGCTCAACGGCCTCATGCGCTCCGGTCGAGGCTCCGCTCGGAACAGCGGCCCTGCCCAATGAACCGTCTTCAAGTATCACGTCCACTTCAACAGTGGGATTACCCCTGGAATCCATTATTTCCCGCCCTCTTATCTCTTTAATCCCCGTCGACATCTCTCCTCCTTATCCTGACCCGCCGGCCCTCGACCCGCAACCGGCCCTCGGTAAACAACTTCACTGCTTCGGGATACAACCTGTGTTCCTCCTTATGGATCTTTTCTTCCAGTGTATCCAGTGTGTCGTTCTCTTCTATGCCCACCCCTGTCTGCAGGATCACCGGACCCGAATCCAGCTCTTTTGTGACAAAATGCACGGTCACACCCGTGATCTTCACGCCGCTTTCATACGCGTCTTTTATCCCATGCGCCCCCTTGAACGACGGTAAAAGAGCCGGATGTATATTAAGTATCCTGTCCTTATACTCATCAATAAAAAAACCGCTTAACACCCGCATGAAACCGGCCAATACCACAAGTTCTATCCGCGCTTCATGAAGGCGCCGCGCCATTGCCCTGTCATAATCTTCCCTGGAACGGTACCCGCTCCCTTCCAGAACAAAAGTCTCAAGGTTCTTTCCTCTCGCCCGTTCCAGGGCAAACGCTTCGTGGTTGTCGCTCGCCACAAGGACGATCTTTCCGCTCCCAAGCCCGCCCTTTTCCTCAGCGTCCATGAGCGCCTGAAGGTTACTCCCGTCCCCGGATACCAGCACCGCTATATTCATATATTCCTCTGACACGTTAACACTGCCCATGCTCTCTCATATTGCCCTGATCACCTTGGTGGGGCATTTGAGCTGAATGGCCTTGACGGCTTCCTGGTCGCTCTGCCTGGCATGATCAGCCGTTGACAGGTTGTCCTCGATCCGGAAAAACCCCTCTTTAGACAATTTAACGCATATGCCGCAGGCAATGCATCCCACACCGCATACCTGCCTTGTCCTGAGCGTATTATCATGCGAACTGCACGCGACATAAAAAAGCCTTTCGTGCTTTTTAACCTCCAGGCTCAGTATATCCCTCGGGCAGGCGGCCACGCATTTACCGCATCCCGTGCATTTGTCCGGATCCACCACCGGCAGACCGTTCACCATGTGAAGCGCGTCAAAAGGGCACGCTTCCGCGCAGTCGCCGAAACCCAGACACCCGTA
>DAOVKF010000173.1 GCA_030631915.1 Candidatus Omnitrophota bacterium | reverse complement strand
CGTGGTTGTGGTACCGTCCCAGTAGTAGATCTCATTATCACCATCCGAGCCCTGCCAGGCTATCTCACCGTTATAAAGTGATGGGGTGTAGTCAGCAGCCGTATTATCCGTTATCTGCCGCGTAACCCATTCGTCCGCATTGGCCTCCGGGACAGGCGCTATGATCACCACCCATGCCAGGACCAGGACAACCATTACTGCCATGACCGCCATGGCAAACCCCGTGTTCCGTGTTCTTTCCGTGTTCACCAGTTTCTCCTTTGTTTTGTTTTTAAAAACTTTCTAAATCTCTTGTCAATACTTCAAGTATACCTTACTTTCACGGAAACGCAAGGGGATATTTCTTACTTTTTTATATTTAACTTTTTATCGCGTATAATGGTCGGGTAAAACTGGACCAAAAATCGGTTAAAAATAAGGTGTACAAATGGTGTATAATATTTAACCGAAGGAGGTTCAAATGGCGACAAGAAAGAGTTTTAGTAATGAGTTTAAAGCAAAAGTGGCGATGGAAGCACTTAAGGGCGAAATGACGCTGGCCCCTTTTTCCCTAGGATTTGGGATCTGGTGGGGGGAGGCGTGGGCGTGGCGAACGATCGCCTGCCGTGTTCCGTACAGGGAGGATCCACACCGGGCGGAGGGGCCCTGGTAGGAATATGGCAGGCGATCGTTACTTCCTTCTGACAGGAATGCCCCGGAGCAGACTCTGTGCATTGAAGGGTGTAGAAGTGCCCACAATATGTTACACTATCGAAAACAGAGACTGGGGATGTGCCCTGAATTGGCAACTGGCGATATGATATGATATTATAAAGCAACAAGGAGGGAATATGACAGAATTCATGGAACTCGTGAGATCCAGAAGAAGCGTCCGGAAATTTACCGGAGGAAAAATAGAACGGGGCCACCTGGAAATCTGCGTCGAAGCCGCCCGTTACGCGCCATCCGCCTGCAACGTCCAGCCCTGGAAATTCGTCATAGTAGATGATCCGCAAAAAACCGGATCGATCGTTGACAGTGTTTTTTCCGGGCCTTACAGCATGAACGCTTTCGCGCGGGGAGCTGCCGCGTTCATCGCGATCATTTCCGAAAAACAAGGACCAGCGCCCCGGCTCGGCGGGATCTTAAGGAAAACTGATTTCCGGCTTATTGATATCGGCATGGCATGCGAGCACCTGGCCCTTCAGGCCAGGGAATTGAACATCGGAACGTGTATACTGGGATGGTTCGATGAGAAAAAATTAAAGAAAATCCTGTCTGTCCCCTTTTTCCGGAAGATCGAGCTGGTTATAGCTCTCGGATATCCCGCATCAGATACCGAATACAGGGAAAGACCGTTGAAAGACCGGCGGGAAGTGGTTGCGTTCAACGAATACTAAGAACGGCTAAGCCGCGGGGACCGGAACAGCAGCAGGGGTCAAGGGATACAAAACGGGGATGACCGCTTATCTTAACAAGCAGCCATCCCCGTTTGTTTATGAGAGCAACTGTGCCTTACTCGCCTTCTTCAGGATACCAGAAGGTCGCCACCCGCCAGAGTCCGCCGACAAACCTGGCAATGCCTCTGCCAACGTCGTCTGTGGTCTTTTCCGTGCAATCAGAATACGCCGGCGTGCCTTTTGTATGCGTCTCGTCAATGCTGTCAGGGACCTCGACCTCACCGTAAAACATGTCATCCAGCCCGGTGGAAAGATTTTTTAACGGTTTGTTCGTGGAGGCGATCGCGCTTACATTGACCAGCAGCATAATTACAACTAAAATCGATAAAACCTTGCTCATATTAACCCCCTTTGATAATCAACTGGAGTATATCTTACACAGGCAGAATTGTCAAGACGTAAGTCATAAAAGTAGCGCTATCCCAGTAACCCTGCGAAGGCAAGCGCGGCTATTGTCTTGGAATCTGATATCCTTTTGTTCTGGAAAAGGCTTTTCACATTTTTCGTTCTGATACGCCTGACGCTTAAAAACTCATCAGTGTCCCTGTTATGCGTGCCCCTGGCGATACAATCAGCCCTGAAGATATGGATCACCTCGTCACAAAAACCGGGTGAAGAATATATCGTACCGATCCGTTTGAGATCAGACACCGCGTATCCGGTCTCTTCCGTGACCTCCCTTTTCGCGCAGGAATAAGGTGTCTCGCCGGGGTTCAGGGTGCCGGCGGGCAGTTCCCATATATACTTTCCGATAACCGGCCGGTACTGGCGTATAAATACCACGCAGTCCCCTGTAAAAGGCACCACAAGCGCCGCCCCCGGATGCCTGATCTCCTCAAAATAACCTTTTCGTCCGTCCGGAAGCCGTATATAAGATTTAAAGAGCTTAATGAGCCTGCCGTCAAAGACCTTTTCGCTTCTCATACCATTTCACCTTTCTGAGTTCAGGAACAAAGATCCAAAGTGACTACTCAGGTACCCCCAACAGAAGTAACGATCGTTTACCATGTTCCTACCAGGGCCCCTCCGCCCGGTGTGGATCCTCCCTGTACGGAACATGGTAAACAATCGTT
>DAOVKF010000122.1 GCA_030631915.1 Candidatus Omnitrophota bacterium | reverse complement strand
GTCTTTTTCGTGATCACCCCTTCTTTGCCCTGCTTGTGTATTATAACGCCTTCCAGCTCCCTCTTGCCGGGGTTGTAGCTCCTGGCGAAAATTATCTGATCACCTTTCCCGTATACCGCCAGGTTCCCGATTATACATCCCCCCTTTTTCCCGCTCGTCTCAAGTTTCTCCTTCCTGATCAGCGCCGCCTTTTCCGTGGCTGCGGGAACGACCCGTTCGTTCACCATAAAAGTGGCGATACAGAAAATGCATGTAACCAGAAGAACCGGCCTCATGACCTTCCAGATGCTTATCCCGCTGGTGATCACAGCCGTTATCTCGTGGTATTTACTCAGATTGTTAAAGACAAAAACCGCGGCAAGAAGGCTGGCAAACGGCAGCATGTTGACAAAAGCGAACGGCGCGAAATAAAGATAAAAAAGCAGGATGCTGCCAAGAGGGATGTCGTTCTTGAATATGTCGTCCAGAAAACCGAGTATATCCCCTATAACTCCGAGAACCATAAGAAGTGTTATGCAGAAAATGAGCGCTCTGATATAACTGATGCATATGTATTTCTCAAGTATCCTCATTATCTGGCACTGATCCGGTAAAGCATGGATATCGCGAGCAGGAACAGCAAAATATTAGCCGACCATACGCCCACCCATGGAGGGATGATCACCCGTATGGCAAAGGCTATCCCGGCAAGCATGATAGCCCAATATACAAGAAAAAGGCCCATGGCAAGCCCGAATCCGATGAATTTTTCACGGCGGTGCGTGGTGATGGCCAGCGGGATGCCGATCAGGACAAAAATAAGATTGGAAAACGCCAGAGCGACCTTCTTATGGAGCTCGATGCGGAGCGGAATTGCGCTTTCACGGCCGTTTTTCAGGCGCGCGATATCGGCGAGAAGCTCTTTTATGCTCTTTTCCCTTGCTTTTTTACCGATCCTGCTCACGTCCACGGCGTCCTTCAGGTTCAGGCTCATGTCATATTCCTGGAACGAGAGCTTATAAAACTCATCCGGTCTTTCCGGCATGATCTCATCCGCGTTACCGTCCTCAAGCCTGAGTTTGACGCTGTTATCGCCGGGCATGGGAATGATCTCACCCTTCCGGGCTATGATGGTCCGGGTGGGCCCGCCTTCGCGCGGTTGATATATATGGATATTTTCTAACCTGTTCCCCCTGATCCCGTGGATAAAAATAACATAATCCTTGAACCCTTTTATGAACACTCCCGCCTCCAGCAAGGCGGTAGGGTGCCTGACCCCCACCTGTTTTATCAATTTTCTCGCGGCAAACTCCGCCCCGGGCAGCACCCTGTCATTCAGGGGAATATTGACAAGACTTATGCTCAAACCGCAGATTATGACCGGCAATATCATCTTGTACAGGCTGATCCCGCTCGTTCTTAGCGCGGTTATCTCATTATCGCCTGAAAGCCTGCCAAACCCGAGAAGAACCGCTGAAAGCACTGAAATGGGGATAGTAAAGGTGAGCACATATGGAAGAAAAAGCAGGAATATCTTAACGACCTGGATTATCTCCACACCTTTGTTCATGACCATATCCACTGTCTGTATGATATTCCCGGCAGCAAGAATAACAGTGGAAACGAACAGGGACGCCAGAAAAGGGCCGCCCAGTTCTTTCAGTAAATACCGGTTGATAATACGCATTTTCCAGAGAGCCGGAGTGAAGGATCACGTAACTTGCAGTGCCACAACCATGGTTTCCTGGTTGACGGCCTACTATGTTCCCGCTTCCCAGCTTGAGAGATATTTCCTCTGTTCCGGAGTTAATCTGTCGATCCTGATACCCATGGACCTCAACTTGAGCTTGGCTATTAAAGAATCTATCCGTTCCGGAACGACATAAACCTTTTTCTTAAGCCTGTCTCTGTTATTCACCAGATATTCACAGGAAAGGGCCTGATTGGCGAAACTCATATCCATCACCATGGCCGGATGTCCTTCCGCGGCCGCGAGATTAATAAGCCTGCCCTCGCCCAGAAGCACGACTCTCCTGCCGCTCTTAAGAGTATATTCTTCCAGGAAAGGCCTTATTTTCCTGACCGATCCTGACATCTTCTTCAGACCCGGTATATCGATCTCAACATTGAAATGGCCTGAATTCGCGACCACTGCTCCATCTTTCATTGCCGCAAAGTGTTCCGGCCTGATAACGTTGATATCCCCGGTAAGCGTGATAAAGACATCGCCCGCTCTCGCGGCCGCTTTCATCGGCATAACGTCGAACCCGTCCATCACAGCTTCCAGTGCCCTGAGCGCGTCAACCTCGGTTATAATGACTTTCGCGCCCATGCCGTCGGCGCGCATGGCAACACCCCGGCCGCACCATCCATAACCGGCCACAACGACCTTACTGCCCGCGAACAGATGATTGGTGGCCCTGATTATGCCGTCCACAGTGGACTGACCCGTGCCATACCGGTTATCGAACAGGTGCTTTGTCCGGGCGTCATTGACCGCTATTATCGGGAACAACAGAAGCTTATTCTTTTCTAAACTCTTAAGCCGGATCACTCCGGTGGTGGTCTCTTCCGTCCCGCCTAAAACCGTTCCGGCAAGATCCTTGCGGCTTGAATGGATCCCGGAAACAAGATCCGCGCCGTCATCCATCGTAATATGGGGTTTCATATCCAGGACAGTGTCGATGTGCCTGTAATAAGTGGGATTGTCTTCACCTTTTATCGCGAAAACCGGGATACCGTGATCCCTGACCAGGGCCGCCGCGACGTCATCCTGCGTGCTCAGGGGATTGGACGCGCACAGCATGACCTGAGCGCCTCCGGCTTTAAGAGCGATCATGAGATTAGCCGTCTCTGTCGTAACGTGCAGACATGCTCCGACTTTAATGCCCTTCAGCGGTTTTTCCCTCCGGAACCTTTCCGCAATAAGCCTGATCACGGGCATGTTCCTGCCGGCCCATTCTATTCTGAGCCCGCCCTGTTTAGCGAGTTTAATATCCTTTACGTCGTGTTTTTTCATCGAGATCCTGTTCTCCTTCACTTATTTCGCTTTTTTCCTCAACATTTCGGCTTTGTCTATCTCTTCCCAGGTAAAGCCCTCTTCCTCCCTGCCAAAATGGCCGTACACCGCGGTTCTTTTATAAATGGGGCGTCTCAGCTTCAGTTTTTCGATAATTCCGGGAGGCGTAAGGTCAAAGTTCTCCCTTATCAGCTTTACTATCCTGCTGTCTGAAATATGACCCGTACCGAACGTATTGACCATCACGCTTACGGGTTCGGCCACACCGATCGCGTATGCTATCTGTATTTCACACTTCGGGGCTATCCCTGCGGCCACAATGTTCTTGGCAATGTACCGGGCCATATACGATCCCGACCGGTCCACTTTTGTCGGGTCTTTCCCGCTGAACGCGCCCCCGCCATGGCTGCCGACACCTCCGTAAGTGTCCACGATTATTTTACGGCCGGTCACTCCCGTATCACCCTGAGGGCCGCCGACCTCAAATCTTCCGGTGGGATTAATGAATATCCTGGTATCCTTGTCTATCAGGTTTTTCGGTATCACGTCCTCTATCACACACCGTTTCAGGTCCTCATGGATGTCTTTCATCTTAACCTTTTTATCGTGATGCGCGCTGACAACGATCGCCTCGACCCTCCGGGGGATACCGTCCGCGTATTCCACGGTTACCTGGCTTTTACCGTCTGGCCGCAGATAGTCGATGAGCCCCTCTTTCCTTACTCTCGCGAGGCGTCTTGTAAGAGCATGCGCCAGGATTATGGGCATGGGCATCAATTCCCTGGTCTCATCCGTGGCATACCCGAACATCATGCCCTGGTCGCCGGCGCCGCCGACGTTCACGCCGACAGAAATATCAGGAGACTGTCCCTGTATGGACGTGACAACCCCGCAAGTCAGATAATCGAATCCGTACTCGGCATTCGTATACCCGATCTCCTGAATGGTGCTCCTCACGATTTTGGGTATATCAACATAACAGGATGTTGTTATCTCTCCCGCGACTATGGCCAGACCCGTTGTCACCATAGCTTCACAGGCTACTCTGCCGGAAGGGTCCTCCTTATATATCTCGTCCAGCACCGCATCCGAGATCTGGTCGCAGACCTTGTCAGGATGCCCTTCAGCCACACTTTCGGAAGTGAATAAATGTTTGTTTTTCATAATGCTCTTTCCTTTTTAAACCTGTGTTCGGAAAACATCAGCCCCTATCTCCCCATTTCCCTGTACTCCTTATCAGCCCTCTCCAGGGAGACTTTATCACCGATATCATACCATCCGTCAGTGAACACAAAACCGTAAACCGTATCGTTCTCGGCCATCCACTTGACAAAATTACCCGGCGCGTCCTTTTCATTGTCCGTCGCCATGTAATCCGCGACCATCGAGAGCCTGG
>DAOVKF010000147.1 GCA_030631915.1 Candidatus Omnitrophota bacterium | reverse complement strand
GTTAACAACCATTAGGGTATGCCATGTTTTTCATGCTGTCAAAGAACTTATTCCAGATCCTTCGACTCGGGCTTCGCCCTCGCTCAGGATGACACCTCGAAAGTGCCCACAATATGTTACACTATCAAAAAAAGGGGACAGCGCCCTTTTTTTCATGCGCTTTACGTTATTCCGCGATTATGCTACAATTGTCGCCTATGGAAAAGGGAAACATGGGTAAAAATGTGTATATAAAAGGGGCCAGGGAACACAACCTGAAAAACATTGACGTAAAGATCCCCCGTGACACCCTGTGCGTTGTGACAGGCCTTTCAGGATCGGGCAAGTCGTCTCTCGCCTTTGATACCATATACGCCGAAGGCCAGAGGCGATACATTGAATCACTTTCCAGTTACGCGCGGCAATTTCTCGGACAGCTCCAGAAACCCCACGTGGATTATATCGAAGGTCTTTCACCGACCATAAGCATTGAACAGAGGACAAGCGCCAAGAACCCGAGATCGACCGTCGGCACGCAGACGGAAATATACGATTACCTCAGGGTCTTTTTTGCCCGCGCAGGCGTTCAGTGTTGTCCCGGATGCGGCAGAGAGATAGCCGGGCAGAGCTCACAGCAGATAGTTGACAGGGTGATGGCGCTGCCCGCCGGCACGAGGCTGATGATCCTCGCCCCGATCATAAAGGGAAGAAAAGGCGAGCATGTCGAGGCGATGAAGAACATCAGAAAAGACGGCCTTGTAAGGATACGGCTTGACGGGAATATCACCAATATCGGCGACCGGATACCTGACCTGAACAAAAAGGTCAAACACACTATCGAGGCCGTGGTCGACAGGCTGGCCATAAAAAAGGGGGAGCGCTCCCGCGTTTCCGACTCTGTTGAAATAGCCCTGAAACTGGGTTCCGGGGTCGTTATCGTGACACCGGCGGAGGAGAACAAAGGGGACATGAAGGGTGATATCCTTTTCAGCGAGCATAACGCCTGCACGGCATGCGGCATAAGTTTCGAAAAACTCGCTCCGAGGAACTTTTCGTTCAACAGCCCTTACGGCGCCTGTCCCGCGTGTAACGGGCTCGGGAACAGACAGGAGATCGATCCGGAACTCATTGTCCCTGACAGGTCCGAGTCGGTCCTCAGGGCCGTGACACCATGGAAAAGAGGCGGCAAGGGGATCATCCTTCACTACAGGAGGAAGCTGAGGCATCTGGCCAGGGTTCACGGGTTTGACTGTGACATGCCGTTCGAAAGGCTCACGGCCGCGCAGAAACAGATGGTCCTTTACGGCGACGATGAAACGGGCTTTGAAGGCGTGATACCCAACCTGGAAAGGCGTTTCCGTTATTCCGAAAGCGATTACATCAAGGAGATGATCGGGGGGTTCATGTCAATGCGGCCCTGCCCGGACTGTAAGGGAAAGCGGCTCAGGCCGGAATCACTGGCTGTTTTTATTGACGGCAGGAATATAGCCGGCGTTACCGCGATGTCCATCCGGGACGCTAGGGAGTATTTCTCCACGCTGAAACTGGACCAGACGCGGAAAAAGATCGCCGAAGACATCCTTAAAGAGGTGAACGCGAGACTGGAATTCCTCGCGAACGTGGGCCTGGATTATCTCACGCTTGACCGGAAAAGCAATACTCTTTCCGGGGGCGAGGACCAGAGGATAAGGCTGGCCACACAAATAGGAGCGGGGCTCGTGGGCGTGCTTTATGTCCTTGACGAGCCGAGCATAGGGCTTCATCAAAAAGACAACAGGAAACTCCTTGATACGCTTGTAAGGCTGAGAGACATCGGCAACACCCTTATCGTGGTGGAACATGACGAAGCGACTATCCGCGCGGCGGATCATATACTCGATCTGGGCCCGGGCGCGGGTGAGCACGGAGGGCATGTCGTCGCTTCAGGCACGCTGGATGACATACTTGACAGCAAGGAGTCGCTTACCGGTAAATATCTCAGAGGGGAATTGAAGATCGCGATCCCGGCTGAAAGGCGCGGATATGATGACAAAAAAACCCTGGAGATCGCGGGCGCCTGTGAGCATAACCTGAAGGATATCAACGTCAGGATCCCGCTGGGCGTCTTTAACTGTGTGACCGGCGTTTCCGGTTCGGGCAAAAGCACCCTCATCCATGATATCCTGTATAACGCTCTGGCGAAAAGGCTTTACAGGTCCAGGACAAGGCCGGGGAAACACAGGCGTATTAACGGTGTTCATAACATTGATAAGGTCATCGTGATAGACCAGTCTCCCATCGGAAGGACGCCCCGCTCGAATCCGGCCACATATACGGGGGCTTTCAGCCACATCAGGAATCTGTTCAGCTCCCTTCCCGAATCACGCGTGCGCGGCTATAAGCCGGGAAGGTTCAGTTTTAACGTCAAGGGGGGGCGCTGCGAAGCGTGCGGCGGTGACGGCGTGAAAAAGATCGAGATGCATTTCCTGCCGGATGTATATGTCCAGTGCCAGGTCTGTAACGGAAAGAGGTTCAACGACCAGACGCTCGAAGTCAGATACAAAGGGTTGAATATAGCCGAGGTGCTTGATCTGAGCGTGGAAGAGGCGCTCAGGGTGTTCGGGAACATACCCCCGGTCAGGAACAAACTCCGGACGCTTCATGATGTCGGTCTGGGATATATAAGACTCGGGCAGCAGGCTACCACCCTGTCCGGAGGTGAGGCCCAAAGGGTCAAACTGGCCACGGAACTGTCAAAGACAGCGACAGGGAAAACCCTGTATCTGCTTGACGAACCTACTACCGGGCTCCATTTCGCCGATATCAGCAAGCTGCTGGACGTGTTACACGCCCTGGTATCCTCGGGTAATACGGTTATTGTCATAGAGCATAACCTTGACGTGATCAAATCGGCTGATTTTATAATGGATCTGGGTCCGGAGGGCGGGGACGAAGGCGGGGAAATGGTCGCGAGCGGCACGCCGGAAGAGGTCGTTTCCAACAGCCGGTCACATACCGGGACGTATCTCAGGAAGGTGCTGCGTGGGTAGGACCGTCCCCTTTCTGGTGATAATGTTCCTGGTATCAGGCGTTTTTGCGAATGCCGTTGAGGATCGGTTCCGGTCCGAGATGGATTTCGCCCGGAAAGCCGTAAAGGACGGGTTCTACGTGGTGGCTGAGAATAAACTGACTTCCTTGTTAGATCTGGATATCCCTGAAAAATTCGAGGCCGAAGTGCATATGCTTCTCGGAAGGATCTATTACGAAAGATCCCTTTTGCGCAGGGCCATTCAGGAGTTTGATTTTGTCCTGGAGCATTTCCGGGACAATGATATAGCGGACATGGCCGTTTACTGGACCGCTGAGGTCTATTTCAAGGAAGAGAATT
>DAOVKF010000099.1 GCA_030631915.1 Candidatus Omnitrophota bacterium | reverse complement strand
CTCTACCTTATGACCGAAATGGATCTGGATGTTCACGAAGCGGTAGAAAAGGGGAGTCTTGCAACATTAGACCCCACTCATAGAACCAGCCCACGTTATGAATACTGGTTACTGAATGGCCGTACTGCGGTGGACACATTGTTCCCTTCAGCAGCCGCTTGGTTGCCTACGCAACCTTATAACAGCCTGCCATTAATGCATCCGGGTGAGAAGTTGTTGTTGAGAGTGATTTCAGCAGGACGTGATGGAGTAATAGGCGAAGGTAAAGCCATAGCGGCTCATGCCGCGGTACTGCTTGTCGCGAAACAGGGCGGAGGGGAATAGAGATGTTTTTCTTGAGCATACTGATCGGGATAGCCGTGATAATGGGCATGTATTATGTCCTGGCAAGGGTTTTTTTCGCTGAAGAGATCAGGGCTATTTTTGAAAGGGACCCTGCCGCGACCGGTTGCGCGGAAGTGGCCTTTACATATTCCGGGTTTCATGCTCTGGTGTTTCACCGGATCACACATTTTCTCTGGAAAGCGGGCCTTCCCCTGTTCCCCCGCTTTCTGTCTCAGGCGGCCAGATGGATGACAGGGATCGAGATACATCCCGGAGCGGAGATAGGGCGGGGGTTTTTTATTGACCATGGAATGGGAGTCGTTATCGGGGAGACAACGGTCATCGGGGACAATGTCACTTTATTCCAGGGGGTCACTCTCGGGGGGACCGGCAAGGAAAAGGGGAAGCGCCATCCTACCATAGGGAACAATGTGGTAGTAGGCGCCGGTGCCAGGATACTCGGCAATATCAGAGTGGGCAATAACGTCAGTGTGGGCGCGAATGCGGTCGTGATACGCGACATCCCCGATGATTCCACTGTGGTAGGCGTGCCGGGACGTATCGCGAAAAGGCTCGGGAAACGGCTGCCGGCCGGAATAAACCTGGACCACACTTCATTACCGGACCCGCTCCAGCAGGCGCTGGAAAAGCTGCAGCATGAGATAGACCATATCGAGAATGAGATCGGGGAGTACCGCGAAGGAAAGAGCGGGGGAGAGGGATGAGGGACGATCGTTCCCTGAGTTTATACCGGGCGGCGTAAAGGCATCGCTATGCTAAAACTGTACAACACCCTTACACGGAAGAAAGAAGAGTTTAAGCCGCTTGAAGAAGGCAGGGTCGGGATGTATGTCTGCGGTCCCACTGTCTATGATGTCCCTCATATAGGGCATGCCAGAAGCGCTTATGTCTTCGAGGTCATCAGGCGGTATTTTGAATATAAGGGGTTTGACGTATTTTTCGTGAAAAACGTCACGGACGTGGATGATAAGATCATAAACAGGGCCGCGGAAGAGCTGCGTGAAGCGGGCGAAGTTCTTTCCGACAGCCGGTTGAAACAAAGGGCAGCCGAGGTCGCGTCGCGTTATCTTGATGTTTATCATCGGGAAATGGAGATCCTGGGCATACGTCCGCCGGTCGTTGAACCCAGGGCCACAGAGAACATCGAAAAGATGGTCCGGTTCATAGAGGTCCTGATCGACAGGGGATACGCCTATGCCGCGGGAGGGAACGTTTATTTCGACGTTGAAAGATCCCCTGAATACGGAAAGCTCTCCGGACAGGATAAGGACCAGATGATACACGGTGTCCGTGTCGATATAGACGGGAAAAAGCGGCAACCGCTTGATTTCGCCCTGTGGAAGAAGGCCGGAGGAGGCGAGCCTTCATGGGGAAGCCCGTGGGGAGACGGCCGCCCCGGATGGCATATAGAATGTTCCGTTATGAGCACTGATATACTCGGTCCGCGGTTTGACATCCACGGAGGCGGCCTGGACCTTATCTTTCCGCATCATGAGAATGAGATCGCGCAGGCTGAAGCGGCTACCGGCGGCCTTTTCGCGAATTACTGGGTGCACAACGGGCTTTTGACCGTTAACGGCGAAAAGATGTCGAAATCCCTGAGAAATTACGTGACCATCTCGGATTTTTTAAAGGAACACAGGGACCCGGACCTTTTAAAAATAGCGTTCGTGAACAGCCATTATCGCAGCCCCGTGGATTACAGCGACGGAAAGATCGAGGAGGCCGGAAGATCCAGACAGAGGATAATGATATTCATGGAAAAGACGGAGCGTTTGTTCCCAAAAGCCGGAGACCGGGAGCCGGTAACCGGCAGCAGGACCGTTCAGAGGATCCGTGAGATGACAGGCGGTCTGGAGGAAAGATTCACGCGGGCCATGGATGATGATTTCAATACTCCCGTGGCCCTTTCCGCTATCTTTGAGGCCGTTCGTCTCGGCAACGAATGTCTGGCCGGAGAAGGCCCGGACGCCGGCAATGTCAGTATGGCGGCCGCTCTGAGGCGTCTGGTCCGGGGATTCGCTGAGGTCCTTGGCCTTTCGCTCGAGCCGGTCAGCATGGAAAAAGAAGAAGCCGCCCGGATAGAGCGGCTTGTCGCCGAACGCGAGAATGCCAGAGAGCGGGGAAGATATGACGCGGCCGATGAGATACGCCGAAAACTGGTCGAGAAGGGCATCGTTATTGAGGACACGCCGGAAGGGACCGTATGGCGAAAGAGCTGACACGCGGTATTTTCATAACTTTTGAAGGCCCGGAAGGGTGCGGGAAGAGCACGCATTCCCGCCGGCTTTTTCAGGAGCTCGTGTCCGACGGATATGAAGCCGTTCTGACGGCCGAACCCGGTGGGACCGCTCTCGGACAAAGGATAAGAGAGATACTTCTTGAAAAGGGGGATGTCCATTTCACAGGCCGCGCGGAACTGTTCCTTTTCGAGGCGGACAGGGCCCAGCATGTGGCTGAGGTGATAGTCCCGTCGCTGGAAGAACGCAGGCTGGTCATATGCGACCGTTTCAATACCGCCACTTTCGCGTATCAGGGATACGGGCTCGGCATGGACATCGGGCAGGTCGAGGCGGTGGACGCCGTGGCGACGGAAGGGATCAGTCCCGATCTTACGATCTTGCTCGACGTTGACGTCGGGACCGGTCTTCAGCGGGCCGGTTTAGAACGCCCGCTCGACAGGATGGAACTGCGGAGCAGGGAATTTCACGAGAAAGTACGGCGGGGATATATCGCCCTGGCGAAAAACGCCCCCGGGAAGATACATGTTTTAGCGTCGTCCGGGGACATGGATACCGTGTATGGACTCGTAAAGGAAAAGGTCTATGGTTTTATTGAGCGGTATACGGGGGCAGGATAACGCCGTCCGGTACCTTTCCAACAGCCTTGCGCACGGAAGGATAAGCAACGGTTACCTGTTCGCGGGTCCGCAAGGCGTGGGAAAAGCACTTGCCGCCAGGGCTTTTCTGATGGCGCTCATGTGCCCGAAAAGCGGTCGGTCCGGGGCCTGCGGGGAATGTCCCGTCTGCGGGAAGGTGGGCGCGCTTGAACATCCGGACATCATGTGGATCAGGCCGGGGAAGAACAGGACGATAAGGATCGACGATATCCGCCGGGCGAAAGACAGATTGCACCTTAAACCCTATGAATCCCCGGTCAGCGCCTGTGTTATAGAAGACGCGGACATGATGACGCCGGTGGCGTCGAACGCCCTTTTAAAACTGCTGGAGGAACCTCCCGGCCGGTCTTTGCTGATACTCATTTCGAGCAGGCGCGAACTGCTTCTCCCCACCGTGGTATCCAGATGCGAGGAGGTCCGGTTCCAGTATCTGTCTGCGGCGGAGACCAAAGACATCATAATGCGTCATTCTGACATGGACGAGGAGACCGCTTGTTTTCTGGGATATCTTTCGGAAGGGTCTCCGGGCAGGGCCCTGGAGCTGACGGATAAAAAAATTCTTGCCCGGAGGAACGGTATCGCGGATTTCATGGAAAAAATGGCGGGAGAAAAGGATGCCTCCTGCCTGAACTGGGATAGAGAAGGAAGGGAAGAACTGCTGGGGGATCTGGAGCTTTTGATGACGCTTTGCAGGGATATTGTAATGGTGAATGAAGGGCTTGCGGAACTGGCCCTGGATAAGGGAACGATGAACGGTCGGCTGTATGACCTTTTCAAAGAGTATTCTCCGGACAGGACATACGGGATGATGGAACGGTTGATCAAATTAAAAAGGGACCTCGAAGGCAATGTCAATCCCAGGCTTGTCGCTCAGGTTTTGCCGCGGGAACTGTGTGGTGAAAAGAGGTCGGGTCTCAATAGGGGACGGACATGAAAGAGATAATAAGGGTAAAATTACGAGCCGACGGTGATGTCAGATGTTTCCTTACCGGCGGGATGAAGTTCGATGCAGGCGAGAAGGTCATAGTCGAGGACGACAGGGGGCTGGAGCACGGCGAGGTTGTCACGCCGGCCGAAGCGATGATGGATATTGCTTCGGTCGGAAGGCCTTTGAGAAAGGTTATCAGGAAGGTCAATCCCTGGGATGAAGAGCAGATAGCCAAGAACAGGGAGAAGACAAAGGATCTGAGGAATATTTGCGAGCAAAAGATAAAAGAGCACAATCTTCCCATGAAACTGGTGACCACGGAATATTCGTTTGACAGGTCGAAAATAGTTTTTTATTTCATATCGGAGAATCGCGTTGATTTCAGGCATCTTGTCAAGGCCCTGGCCAGTATTTTCCGCGTGAGGATAGAGCTGAAACAGATAGGCGTGAGGGACGAGGCCCGCATGGTGGGCGGATGCGGCCCCTGCGGCAGACAGTTGTGTTGCGCGGCTTTTTTAAAGGATTTCAACCCCGTGACCATAAAAATGGCGAAAGCGCAGAACCTTCCGCTTAACCCTTCCAAGATATCCGGTCTGTGCGGAAGGCTGATGTGCTGCCTCGAGTATGAGTATGAGGGTTACAGGGAACTGCTCAAGGGCCTGCCGAGGCCGGGCAAAGAGATCAAGGTGGGACAGGATAAAGGGAAAGTCGTGGCGGTGAATACGCTGAAAAGGACGGTAACAGTGGATTTCGGGGACGGAAACCTCAGGAACATAAATTTTGACACGAAAGAGGAAGCCAGATAGAACCATGGGAAAATTTTACATAACCACGCCCATATATTACGTCAATGCCAATCCTCATATAGGGCATGCTTACACGCAGATAGCCGTTGATGCCGTCGCCAGATATCACAGGATGCTCGGGGATGACGTGTTCTTTCTCACCGGGACCGATGAACACGGGGAGAAGATAGAGGAGGCCTGTGTGAAAGCCGGGTTCGGCAAAGGCAGGGAAAAGGATTTCATAGACCCCATTGTCACTAATTTCAAAGACGTGTGGAAAGCCCTGGACGTGCGGTATGACAGGTTCATACGCACGACTGAGAAAGGGCATAAAGAAGTCGTACAGGAACTCCTGATGAGGCTGAAGGAGAACGGGGATATTTATCCCGGTGAATATAAGGGCTGGTTCTGCGCTCCGTGCGAGACTTTCTGGACGGACGCTCAGGCCGATAAAGGAACGTGTCCGGATTGCGGACGGCCCATTGAGAGGATAGAGGAGAAAAATTATTTTTTCCGCATGAGTAAATATCAACGCTGGCTTATAGACT
>DAOVKF010000206.1 GCA_030631915.1 Candidatus Omnitrophota bacterium | reverse complement strand
TCTCAGTTACGGCGATAATGATGATATCGAGGAATACAGGGTGGAGATATCCGTTGACATAGAGCTTTTTGACAACCGCACCGGCGAGCCCATGTGGAAAGAGGGCAGGTTCACCGGAGAGACGGCGTATACCGTGACAGGGCCGAACAGGAAGACCGGACCACAGGCTCAGAAGGAAGCGGTGAAGGACCTGGCGCAGAGGATCGTCGAGAGGGTTGTCGAGGAGTGGTGACTCGCGGGACACTGGATCATGGCTGAGAATTACCTTGTCGTCGGTGATGACAAATACATCAGAGAACGCGAGATACAGAAGATCAGGGATAGAGTTCTCGCCGCGGAAAACCGCGATCTTAACTTTTCCGTCCATGTTCCTTCCGATATAGTGGGGGTGAAAAATTCCCTCGGCACTCTTCCGTTCTTATCCGATAAAAGGGTCGTTCTGTTGAATGACGCCGAAACGCTCTCCGACAGCTGCGCCGAAGCCATGATAGCTTATCTGGAAAAACCCTGCGACAGCAGTGTCCTGGTGATCTCCGCGGCCGGTTCCTTTAAAAAGACCGGGCATTACAAAAAGTTATCCCGCCTGGCCAGAGTAACGGAGGCGGCCAGGCCCACCCATGAGACCATGAAAAAATGGATAAAAGGTTTTTTCGGGAATGAGGGCATCGGGATAACTGACAGGGCTGTGGAGCTTATCGTGGAGTTGAAGGGGGTGGACACCCCGGCGGTAAAGTCGGAGATCGAGAAACTGGCCGCGTATTCAGGGGGAGATAAGATAGACGCCGGGCATGTCGAGAAGCTTGTGGGGCGCAGTGTTACCGAGTCTATTTTTAAACTGGTCGACGCGGTTAACGCGCGCGACGCTGAATGGGCGTTCCGGATAATCGGGGACCTGTACAATCAGAAAAAAAAGCCCACTGAGATCATCGGTTACCTCGGCTGGTACATGCGGATGATGCAGGGGATAAAACGCCTGTCAGGCAGGGGCCTTGGCGCGGACGCGATCGCCGCGGAACTGGGTTATTCCGCCGCGTATGTGAGAAGGCTGACCGGCCAGGCGGAAAAGTATTCCGCCGGGAAGATAGGGCGCTTGACTGAGCTTCTGCTTCAGGCTGACCGCGAGATAAAGACCGGCATGAAATCAGCGTTTCTGGCCGTGGAGATGCTTATAGTGGGATTCGCCGGGAAGAGCTAGCCGCTATTTTACGTGTCTTCGCGATGAAGGAAGAATTTTACGCTTTTTCGGGCTGAGCGAGGTGTTTTCGAAGCCTGGATATCTTGCGTGACACGGTATTTTTCTTCAGAAGATTGCTCTTAACCGCTTTATCCAGTTTGGATTCCAGCTTCCGCAGGGCCGGTTCCGCTTCTTTTTTGTCTGAAGAGGCAATCAGCGTCCTGACCTTTTTATCCAGGGTCCGGATCTCGGAGATCCTGGATCTATTGCTTAAATGTTTTTTCCTGTCCTGTCTCAGCCTTTTAAAAGCTGATTTTATCTGCGGCATCTTTATCTCCTTGGATCTTTTACCAGCCCGATGGCAATTTATCCCAGCATGGGGTCATTGTCAAGCACATTCACGGGGCTTAAATGACATTTACGATAAGGTGTGATATCATATAACCGATATCATGAGCAC
>DAOVKF010000073.1 GCA_030631915.1 Candidatus Omnitrophota bacterium | reverse complement strand
TATAGATATCCTTCTCCTCCGCAGCCGCGACTATCTTTTCTTTTCCCGAAACCGGATCCACCTGAAAAATACCGTACTCGCTTACCTTATATCCCTTATTCTTCGCGATCTTTCTGAGCTTGATATTATGCGCTTTTGAACCGGTAAAATACAGGAGAGCGGACCCGAAACAGGACTTATCGATCACACAGAGGTCCACCCGCGTCCCGGACCCCAGAAGGATGCTGGACTTTGTCGGCCCTTTGGCCAGCACGTCCCGGGCGTCCGGATAGCTCACGAACCGGTCCATCGCCTTTTTACCGTCAGCCGCCACCGCAAGTATATCGATGTCCCCCACGGTCTCTCTGCCCCTGCGGAGACTGCCCGCCTCCTGGATCTTTCTGAAATTCCCGGTTTTTTTCAGGTAAGCTATTATCGCCCCGGCATCATGCGCGACATCGGGCAGAAGCATTCTCCCCGCCTCTTCTTTGTGATACTCTATCGCTTCGAGAAGTCTCTCCTGGGTCCTGAGCCCCATGCCTTCTATTTCCTCCACTTGCCCCTTAATGCACGCTTTTTCCAGGTCATCCAGGCTCTCTATACCCAGCCGGTCCCTGAGTTTCCTGAGTTTTTTGTGGCCAAGCCCCAGAATATTGAGCATATCCAGGAATCCAGGCGGAAATTCCTTTAAAAGATCTTTATGATACCCGAGCCCGCCTGTCCGCAGCAGCTCGATCACCTTCTCTTTGAGGTCTTTCCCTATCCCCGGGATATCGCTTAATTCCGCGGGATCCTTTTCATATATGTCCCTGAGTTCGCGGGACAGGTTCAATATATTCTCTGAAGCGGTCCGGTAGGCGCGGATCCTGAATACATTCTCGTCTTTCAGCTCGAGAATATCCGCTATCTGAGAAAATATTTTAGCTATTTCCCTGTTTTCCATGGGCTTAAAGCATGCTTGAACGCGTCTCTTCCGATCCCGGTATAACAATTTAAATATACTAAAAAAGCTCGTGCCCTACAAGTGAAAAATCAACCCATTCGACGCACCCCGGCTTAAAAGCCGGTGTTTGCTCAGGGTTGATACTGAGCGGCCTCTTTTGTCACCGTCATAAATGGCGGGGTTCGGACGCCGACGAAGTATCAAAAAATGGATAGCCCGGCCGGCCGCGTCATGAAAAAAATATCGTTTTTTTGAAAGAAACTCCCGCTGATTTGTGTCTTTAAAGTAAGGGGACAAATTTTTACGGGGCCGTGAGCCCTGAAACCGACACAAAGAAAGGAGACGTGACATGGACAAAGCGCAAATCGTCAAGGTAGAAAGGATGCATCCCCTGGAAGGGGACGGGGCCACAAAGGCTTTCTGCGATCTTATGATACTTGACTCCTTCATAGTCAAGGGACTGCGGATAGTGGAGGGTAAGGACGGGCTTTTTGTCAGCATGCCCCGGGAACAGGGGCGCGACGGCAAATGGTATGATACATTTTACCCTGTTTCCACGGAATTCCGCAAAGGGCTGCAGACGCTGATACTGGACCATTACAACAGCGGACAATGAACAATAAGGGGGCGATGGGGGACCGGACCAATAAGACCATCGGCCGGCTCGGCGAAGCTGTGGCCGGGAAATATCTTATATCAAAAGGATATGTTGTCCTGGACAGGAATTTCACCACGCCGTTCGGGGAAATTGACCTGATCACACAACAGAACGACATGACCGTATTCTTTGAGGTCAAGACCCGGACCTCTGACCGGTTCGGTTCCCCCCTTCTGGGAATAACCGCGGCAAAACAGAAAAGCATGATAAAAAACTCGCTCTATTACCTGAAAATAAACGGCCTGTGCGAGACACCCTCCAGGATCGACGTCATTGCCGTCAATCTGGACGAGAGCGGAAGATTGAAAATGCTGGAGCATGTCAGGAACGCCCTGGAAATAGAGGACTGGTAGGAGCTAGGGTCAGGGGGTAAATAGTTAATTTTGCAGAAGTCAAGAACTACAACCTGAAAAGGAGGAACAATGCTATCCAAAGTCTCTTCCGGCTGCGTCATGGGAATTGACGCGTATCCCGTCGACGTGGAGATCGATGTCGTGGGCAGCGGGCTCCCTTATTTTTCCATAATAGGTCTTCCCGACGCCTCGATAAGAGAAAGCCGCGCCCGTATACGTTCCGCCATTAAAAACTCCGGTTTCGCCTTCCCGGCAAAGAAGATAACCGTGAACCTTTCCCCCGCTGACGTGAAAAAAGAAGGCGCGGGTTTTGATCTCCCCATCGCGCTGGGCATACTCTCGGCAACAGGGCTCCTGCGGCCGGAAGACCTTGACGGGACGCTTTTCTGCGGAGAACTCTCCCTGAACGGCAGGCTGAAATCCTTCCGCGGGGCGCTCCCCCTGGCCATAGCCCTTAAAAACAGGTGTCGGGCCTTTGTGATCCCAAAGACAAGCGCCCCTGAAGCCGCCAATGTCCGGGAAATGGATGTTTACGGGGCGGGCTCTTTGCGTGAAGTCATAGAACATCTAAAAAGGATCCGTCTGCTTGAACCCGTGAAAAACACTCGGCCATGCCCCGCCGGGAAAAACACTCTTCAGAACATGGACCTCAGCGACGTTAAAGGGCAGGAACACGTCAAACGGGGGCTTGAAGTCGCTGCCGGCGGAGGGCATAACGTCCTGTTGATCGGCCCCCCGGGTTCCGGTAAAAGCATGCTCGCGAAAAGGTTCCCCTCCATCCTGCCGGACCTGTCACACAGCGAAGCGCTTGAAACGACTAAAATATTCAGCATCGCCGGACAGCTGAAAGGCCACAACCTGCTCTGCGAACGCCCTTTTCGCGCGCCCCATCACACGATCTCCTACGCGGCCATGGCCGGCGGGGGGTCCTGGCCCCTGCCGGGCGAGATAAGCCTGTCGCACAACGGCGTGCTTTTTCTCGACGAATTCCCCGAATTCCGCAGGGATGTCCTGGAAACCCTCCGCCAGCCCCTGGAAGCCGGGGAAATAACGATCGCAAGGGTCCAGCGTTCGCTCACTTATCCCTCGCGTTTTATCCTCATCGCGGCCATGAACCCCTGCCCCTGCGGATATTTCACGGACCCGAAAAAAGAATGCCGCTGCACCCCGCACCAGATACAGAGATATCTTTCAAAGGTCTCCGGCCCTCTCCTCGACAGGATCGACATCCATCTTGAAGTCCCGCGCCTGAATTACGCGGAACTTTCGGACCGGAGAAAAGGAGAACCTTCCTCGCGCATAAAAAGCCGTGTGATCAGGACAATGGCGCTTCAGAAGAAAAGATTCCGCAAAAAACCATCCCGTATCCTTTACAACGCGTTCATGGACCCCGCGGATACGGAAGAGCACTGCGTGCTTTCAAAGGAAGCCGGAGAGATATTGAAATCAGCGATCCTTGAACTGGGTATAAGCGCGAGGGCATATGACAAGATCCTGAAGATCTCCCGCACCATCGCGGACATGGACGGATCGGGAACCATCGGATCGCATCACATATCAGAAGCTATCGGTTACAGGTGCCTGGACAGGAGCTTATGGACCTGATCCTGCGGCGCCAGGCCCCTTTTTATTACGCGCAGATATGCAGGAGAGTATCCTGGAGATGATGCGTATCGTCGAGACCGTCTATGATGGGCGTGCTGTTGTCAAGGCCGGACAGCAGCTTTTTGATGAGTTCTTTAAGATCTTCACTGGTCGTGTTAATTATAATGTCAAAGTGCTCGCCTGACATCAGCCGCTCCTTAAGTTCATGCGCATCCCTGGCATGGACAATAGTACCTTTAAACCCGAGAGACCTGAGTTTCTTCGATCCCTTATCAAAACCGGGGCCGTAGATAAGGGCTGTCTTATCAGCGGAGACCATCTGCAGTTCCACGGCCTTCGCGTTCCTGGGAATGGCTGTCTTTAATGCTTTCCCTATCTTGAGCATTTTTTCAGCCATATGCAGCGTTTTCATCATCACGCCGGAGATCAGGCCTTCATTCTCCAGCCGCATAAACCGCGGGTCACCTACCGCATGGCCGGTTGATATAAGGACCGGGAACCCATGGCCCTGCTGCCTGACTCTTCTCGTTAATACCAGTCCGTCAATAATATCACTTCCCTTGGCCGGGGGCATGCTCACGTCAAATACGGCGAGATCGAACTCCTGGCCGACTTTCTTCGCCTCTTCTATCAGGTCAAAGGCTTCCTGGCCGTTACGCGCCAGCCAGACATTATACTCTTCTTCAAGCATGCTCTTGAATATGTCCCGCTGCAGCGGTTCATCATCCGCCACGATAATATTGGGTCTGCCTTCCATGATGGTTTCCGGCTCACTGCGGAACACCTCTTCTTCCTCCGTCCCGGCTGAAAAACGGTCCTGGACGCTTGCATCCTCTGCCCGGCTTTGATAGGGCATGAACATCCTGATCACCGCGCCGTCTTTTCCGTTGTCGAGAATTATTCTCCCTGCGAAACGCGTCAATATCCTGTGCGCAAGCGCCAGACAATTGCTGCTCTCTCTTTCCCACTTAAGCACTGCCGCTCCCTGCTCACCGTATCCAAGGTCTGTCTCCTCGAGCTGACTGTCGGCAAACAGCCAGTAATTGTTCTGAAAAGAAATAATAATTTCGCCGCTTCTTCTGTTGGAATCGACAGTTACCTCTAATCGTTTCTCTTCCGGCTCCAGTTCCATGACCGGAAGTCCGGTACCTTTCATGCCCATGATCAGAATGTTAAATAAGGCGAACTTAAAAGCCGCTTCATCACCCAGAATGAAAATATCTTTTCTCGAGTGGAACAACCGGTCTATCTTATCAAAGGCGATCAGGTCTTGCGGAAAAAACCTTTTTGATCTTTTGAATACAGAAAGGACATCTTCAAGGACTTTCTCAATCTTTACCGGGCCGGGTTTCCTGGAAAAACTGTCAGCTATCGACAGCAGGCACTTCCCATCGTCGATTTTTTCTTTTGCCAACCGAAAACCCTTATCATATACCAGTTCGAAATTTTGTCTCCATTTTTCCCCCGCAAATCCCTCTGTTTTTCTCAGAAATGTTTCCGCCGACGCCAGTAGACGCATAATATGTATTTCCACGATATTGAGGAACTCATCAGGCTCTGTCATGGCCTGCGCATGCCTTGTGAGATCCACCACCTTTCCCGCATCCATGTTTATGGATTCAAGTTTTGATAGAAGGGCATCCGGCAAATTCGAGGCGTCTAATATCATCATCTCCAGATAACCTATTACACCCATCGCGTTATTGATATCATGCCATAAACTGCCGTAAATATTTTTCCGCGCTTCAGCCGCGAAAAACTTTATAACATCTGTCTCCTGCCCGGCCGTGGGGAATTCCATCACAAACGTCGTGCCCTGTCCCAACTGACTTTCTACTGTTGCCCTGCCACCATGCTCCTCGGCGACATCCTTGACAACCGCGAGCCCCTGGCCGCTTCCCATACCGTCCGCTCTTTTCGTATAAAAAGGCTCCCATATCCTTCCCAGGTCTTTTTCCATGATCCCGGGTCCTGTGTCCTCAAAAGATACCCGGACGATATTTCTACCTTCCGCATCCTTTGCTCTTTCCGCTCTGAGCGTTAAGTCCCTTACCGGTGTATCCTTCATAAAAGACACGGCATTCATGACAATATTCAGAAAAGCCTGTTTCAACCTGCCTGAGCCTGCGATGATTACCAGCAGTTCCTCGCTTAATTCCCATTTAACGCGTATTCCCATAACATCCATCACTGCCTTTCTCATCTCTACAACATCCCGGAGAATATCTCCGACAGAACAGGCTGTCTTCTCCGGCCCGGTTGGTCTGGCAAACCCCAGGAACCTGGCTGTGATATCCGCGATACGTTCGATCTCCTGTTCCGTAGATTCCAGTGTCCTGATAATCTCTTCCTTTTCCACAACTCCGCCCTTATACAGGCGGGTAAGGATACCGTCAATAAGGTTTATTATGTTGGACGCCGGATTATTTATCTCATGGACCAGCGCCGCCGTGTTTTCCCCGACAGCGGAAAGCCTTTCCGCCTGGAGCAAACGCGCAGTTTTTCCCTCTAACTCCACGTAGGCGTTCCGCAGCCTGATCTCAAGTTCCTTACGCTCAGTAATGTCCTCCATCTGCACCAGATACCCCCCGGCGCCCTTCCCCCCTGCGGCCAGACTTAAAGGAGTTATACGACAATCTATGAAGGTCCTTTTACCCTCTTTCCGCACACAGGCCCCGTCCGCCAGGACTTTTACCTTGAAGTCAAATGAAGTCTCAAATTTTATCGGTCCCCCGGCGTAAAGTTCCTTCAACAAGAGTTCCGAAGGAACACAAATATCTTCCAGAAAATTCGATTTTTCTATGGGTTCGCTGCTGTCCGGCATAAAAGGCAGGCCAAAGCAGGCTCTGTTCGCCTCGGTTAACCGGCCCTCGGAATTCAGGATCGCTATGCCGATAGGCGATTCCTCGAAAAGCTCTTTGAATTTTCGTTCGCTCTCATACAGCGTCTTTTCCGTCCGCCTGCGTCTTATCTCACTTGATATCAGCCTCACTGCTGTGTGGATACGGTCGATCTCTATGTCTTTCTTCGCCCATTCACAGCATTCTTTTGTGTTGTCAAAACCGATAAAACCAATAGGGTCACCGTTTAAACGGAGAGGTATAACAAAAAGAGAACGTACGCCGCGCACCTGTAAAAATTCCTTTTCCGCCGCAGCGTTTTCCGGAAGATCGTCGATGTCCCGGACAGCTACGGTCTCATCCCGGTTAAGTTTCTTCAGCCACCGGGCGAATATAGAAGGGTCAAGACCCTGAGAATCCTTGATCAGCGGCGTTGTGGCTGAACCGCACCATTCATACGTATTGTCTATCCCGCTGGTATCTTCGTTGAACTGGAAAATATACACCCGGTTCACACCGACAGTTTTTCCCAGTATTGCGAGAGCTTGATCAAAATCAGGGCTGGCCTGTTCCATAAGCACGCTCGACACTTGTGTCAAAGCCTGTTCCATGGCAAGGCGGCGTCCTAATTCCTGCTTTGTACCTTCATCTCGGATAACGTGATGCCATGCGCGCAGGGCCCGTTCAACGATATCAGACATAACATTAAACGCCGCATCCGACTTGACCACATAGTCTAATGCCCCCTTCTTGATAACCTCACTCGTTATCCGTGCTGCCCGCCTATCAACATGACTCCCCATAACTATGACGGGAAACCGCGTTTTTTCTCCATCAATCGATAAAAGTTGAGTCCCCCTGCCATCGGGTAACTGAATATCGGTTATAACCATGTCCGGGGGAGACTCTGTTATGCGGGCCCGCGCTTCCTGCAGGGTCCTGGCTGCTGTTACACGCATGTGGGGACCACTGCTCTCCAGCGCCTGGCAGAGCTTTCTCATGCAATCCTCGTCGGGTTCAACCACCAGAATATTCAGCGTTCCAGTGAGCTTCCCCTGCTCAGCGGAATAATCCCTGGCGAGCATTTTTTCAGTAAGATCCACAAATTCCGCTGGCCCGGCTTCCTCGACCAGTCCCTTCTCCTCTGGAGACAGATACAT
>DAOVKF010000023.1 GCA_030631915.1 Candidatus Omnitrophota bacterium | reverse complement strand
CGATCCAGGCGGGGCAGTACAGGGATATCGCCGGGACTGTTAATCTTGAGATCGCCTCTGACGCGGAATACGCGGAACTGGAGTCTCTGGCGTTTCCGGAAAATTCGGCAATAGCCGGGAACGCGGCCGCGGCGCAGGATCTAAAACAGGAGGCGCTGGAAATCCTTGAGGGCGAAGGAGGAATAGCAGAAACATATGACGATATAGTCGCCGGGGAAACGCTTGCTCGAGCGGAGATCAATACTGCCAGGGCCAACATGCAGATGTTGAACGATACGTACAGTTACGTCATGTCGCAGCTGGATAAATACATGGTGGACGTTTCCTCATACACGTCTGCTATAGCATCAGCCGCGGACAATATAGCCGTTCATGCGGGCATTTATCCTCAGAACCTTGTCCTCAAAGAGTACGATCTTGAGGCACGGGCCATGCGCGAGGAAGCAGCCGGTATCGCCGGATATATAGCGGCGATGCAGGGTGTTGAGTTCAAAGGCGCGGATGAGATCAGCCGCGCGGACGTGAACGGCGACGGCATTGTCAATATGCACGATATTACCGCTTTTAATGAAGCCCTGCAAAAGCTGGATATAGAACCGGAGGAACCGGACGGTAAGGTCACTTTTTCGGAAAAAGATACATGGGATGTGATGTTGAATTATCTGGAATATTCGGGGCTGATAGCCGGGGACCAGATAACAGCGGCTGATATGAACAATGACGGCACGGTCACGGAAGCCGACGCCGAGCGGCTGCACGGCCTGATCAGCTACCGCGTGGATATTAATAAGGACGGCAGCATTGATCTGGGGGATATAGAGAGGATAGATGAATATATCGGGCAGCAGCAGGCACAGCTCAACTGGAACACCGGACACGGACGGGAAATATATCGCAAGGAGTATTTCTACCGTGATGCCCCGGGCGGCCAGGGAGGGTCTTACACCACTCTCGGTATTCCGCCTGCGCTGGACCCGTCGTACTTAACGCGCCAGGCGGCGTCAGAGGAACTTGTCGATGACATTATGGGGGGATTTTATGATTCCGCGGACCTGAGCGGTGATCAGGCGCAGGCCCTGTATCAGACCCTGAGGGAGCTTTTTGCCGCCAGTTACACAACAGAGTATAACGGCCCGGGTATGGAAAACTTCCGCAATTTTGCCATAGATATAAGCCTCCAGGAGGACAAGATAGAGGCGGCTGCCGAAGTTATAGCGGCAAATCTGTGTAGCGCTTCGGGCTTATGGGCAGGCATAGAGACAGCGGCCATGGATGACACGGATCCCGAAGGCGCTGTTCTGCAAAACATGGCAGCGCAGACCAGAGAACTGAAAAAACTGGCCCTTGACTCTCAGGAGGCCCTGCATACGGCGCTGGCAATTGCCATGGGCAACCCAAATAACATCCATTTCGCGAATATGGCGGCGCCATGCGTGCGGGAAGCAGCGGACATCAGAAATGCCGCGGAAATGGCGTCAGCTGTCCTCACTTTCTGGAATTTCGGCAAACAGGCGAACGATGACTGGGGCGCTCTGGATGTTGATCAGGAACTTACGCAGGAGGCTGTATCCGGGATGATCTCGGACGGCGGATCAGGCGCCGGTATCACAGTGGCTCTTGACGGTCTTGATAAAGCGCGCAGGAGCGTGTTTACCACAGCGCAGAAGATGGGGACAGCTGCCACGGACGCGGCGCTTATCGCGGAGGCAATGGGCGGGAATTCGCTGATAGAGGAAGCGCGGCTGATGGACGGAGAGCGGCTGCTGGAACTTGTCTCTCATCTGAAACAGAGAGCGGCTTATTATATCGAACAGGCTGAGATCACCGTGGCCGAAGAGGGTGTGTACTCGTTTGATCCTGAAGACGCCGAAGCCTCGGAATTGCTTGCCATGCAGAACCTTGAGGGCGCGGCCCAGACGTACTTTGCCGCCGCGTCAGCCCTCAAAGCAGCCCTCGAATCGGCCGGTTTATCGGCGGAAGGTCTCAATGAGGCTTCAGCGGTCTATTCAACGGTTTCAGGGATCTACACAACAGTGAATGAAGAGATGGCATATAAACGCGAGACTTTTAAAAAGAAAGAGGCGGCCGAGATCGCGAAAAACAAAATAGAGGCCGTTAAGGCCAAAGCCGCTGCCGCTGAACGTCTCTATTACGTGTTACTGGCGCCTATGAACTCGATCAGCGCGCTTGCCAGGGGAGCCGGCAACGCGTCTCTCAACGCCCGAAACGCTGTTCCCCTGGCCGAGGCGCGGGTAGGAAAGTTCAGGGGCAACGATCCCGGATCCACCAAGTACAGCGGTAAGTGGACTATCTTTAACAGCACGTTTCTGTTGTCCATGGCTCAGGATGTGAGCGAGCTGTATGTGCAGGACTTTCAGAAGGAGTATGCGCGCAAACTGGAACAGGTCGCCGCTGAATTCGGCGATATCAGGGTAAGGGCTGAGCTTAAGATGCAGGCCGTTCAACCCATGGTAGACAGCGCTTACTCTACCTGGAAAAGCCTCGAAGCCGCGGTACCCGTCTCGGAGGAGGAATACCGGGAATTGAAGCAGGGCGACAAGGGTGAGGAACACTGGAGAGAAAAATGGGAAGAAAAGAAAGAAGAAGTGGAAAACAAGATGGGTGAGGAAGAAATAGACGTTCCGGATATCCCTTCAGACGTTGACCCGGCATTGGCCGCCCTTTACGCGAGCGCGCGCGCTGCCGCGAAAAGTTACAATAAGATCCGCGCGAGCGTTGGATCGACAAGAGAGAACGCTGTCACGATGAGGGAGGAATACGCCATTCGGGCCGTAACCGCCGGCATAGCCGCCGTCAATGACGGGGCCCAGGCGGATATCGTCGACGAATGGGTGCCGGCGCTTGAGAAGGCAAGGGACTGCCTTAATTTCGTGGAAGAAGAACGCGGCTCCTTCAATGATACCCTGTTCAAGATGATAGATCTGAATACCGAGACCAGGATGGAAAAAAAGATGAATAATTCTCTGCCTGAGGATGCCCGCCCGCTGTTCTGGAAGGTCATGGAAAACGAACAGATAGTCAACAGTTATTACAAGAACGCGTATATCGCCTCTGAAATTACCGGTGACCTGTACGATCAGAAGATGTTGAAGGAAGTGGAACTGGCTGTGGCGGCAGCGGTAGCGGCCACGTATACCACTTCAGCGGGCCTTCAGGAGCTCCATAACCAGGCCCTGCAGGCCTGCCAGTCCGCCTCAGGGGCCTATATCACCGCAAAAGAGGATTTTGACACAAGGATGACACTGCTGGAGAACAGACAGCACACTTTAGTGGACTACTCATCGCAGCTGTTCGCCGCGATCGAAGGCAAGCTCCCGGGCAGCTGGAACCCCGACTATGGATACGTTTTCGGGACTTACGTTGACGGTTCGACCCTGCTTAATTACGACGGAGAAGAGCAGAAACTGCTGAGGGCTGAGTCATGGAATGAAACACTCAGCGCCAAATATTCGACTGAAAACGCCAGGTTGAGGCAGCAGGCGAATGCGGGTTATAACAGGATGATGGATCCTCTGCTCCAGATCGATGGAGCCCAGATCAGTGAAAAGAGGAACCTGTCCGACACGTACAAAGAAGCCCGGCAAAAAGAGCTGGAACTGACTTTTGCCCTGAAAATGGCGAGTTATACCACACTGGGGACGGGCGGGTATACGAGTTCCGGCGACGCGTCGATATTGCTCGAAGAAGGACCCGCAGAGGAGGAGCGGGGGATTAGTGTGGAATCTTTCTTTGAGAATATAGAAACGCTCAAAAAGCTTTCGACAGGGGAAGGTATTACAGTCGCCATACTCGATTCAGGTATCGATACGGACGTGCTCAACATCGACCTCCTCGGCGAATACGATTTTACGGGCCGCGAACCCGAAGAATTTATGGACGTTCTCGGCCACGGCACAAAGACAGCCAGTGTTATCAAGGGCGAGGATGGAAAGGGAGTCGCCCCGGAAGCTGACATACTCACGCTCAAGATACTGAACGAAGAGGGCAGGACAACATCAGACATAGTGGCTGATGCGATATATTACGCTATAGAGAGCGGCGCCCGCGTGCTTGCCATGCCTTTCTTCCTGTTCCCCGTGTCCCAGCGGTTAAAAGACGCGATAGATCACGCGGTAAACAAGGGGGCTCTGCTTATCGCCGCGGCCGGCAATAAAGGCCGCCTTATCCTGAAGACCAGCGTGGCAGGGCAGGACGGGGTGAGCGCTATCGGTTCTGTTGACGCGGACGGGACGATCTCGCCGTGGAGCAACTATGGAAACGCGCTTGACCTCCTGGCGCCGTGGGATGTCGTGACACTGGAAGGGGCTGACAGAAGAGAAGCCGGGACGTCTTTTTCCGCCGCGTTCATAGCCGGAGTATCCGCGCTTATACTTTCAAAGGACCCGGATATGGCGGCCGAAGACGTCCTGCTGGAACTGAAAGACCTGACAGCCGGGCTCCGCGGGAACAAGGGCGTATACGACGAATACGGGTCTCTTCTATCATCAGTTGCCGATTACGGATCACGAATTACGACAGATTCCGGCGCCTGCGAATATATTATCCCTGACGACAGCGACCAGTTGATAGGGGAACTGAAAAGCAGACAGGCAGCGATCAACTCGGAGATAGATAAAACAGCCTCCCTGGCCGATAAACTCAGGCAGGATAAGGCGAATCTTGAATCCGTGAACATGGACATAAAGGGAAAGATCTCGGATAAACTTAACGGATATTCCCATTATTACGATCTCGTGACCCACGATGGCCTGGGGCTTCCGGTATATAGCGTTTCCAGTGGTGATAATACGGACTGCGATATACGGGGTGACCTGTATGATACATTGAAGCTGATCGGGTCCTCAGACGGTAATGGCGCTGACCTGGCCCGTGCCGTTTCTGAGATGGCCGAGAACGACTACCGGGCGGGGGGTATAGCGGATGACATACTGGACCTCATATACGGAAAGATAATCGATCCGGATGCCGAAGTATCACTGACAGCGGTCGAATCGCGTATCGATGAACTGGTAAACGGGTTTAGCGGCGCCCTCGCTGATTTTAACAGCCGGAAACACGCAATGGATTCTTTCCGGGAGTCAGCTGAATCAAACTGGTCGCGGGTCGAGGGAGTGGACTGGATCGATCCGGAGGGCAACCTGGTGGACGGGGCCACGGCAGAGTTGATAACCAGGTCCACGGAGGAAAAAATACTCGTGAAAACAGAGTATCTCATACAGAACGCCGTGAAACGGTATACAGACGAGGCCGGGGCTATTATAACCGAAGCGAACGCGCATATAGAGGACAATGTGCTGGATAAACTGCGGGAACTTAAAGGGATATTGTCCATTATTGTGAACAACCCGGATATCAGCGATGCCGATGAATACGGGTTCGCGCTGAAGGCCGGGGAAATAGTCGACTCCGTGTATGATGCCGCGGAATACGCGGAAGAGCTTTACCGCCTCGGCCAGGCATCACTGCTTTCAGCCGGGGATATCGTGTATGACGGCGCCGGGCTGGCGAGCAGCGCTTTTGCGCTCGCGGGAGAAGCCGGATCACAGGCGAACGGTATTCCCGTGGACCTTGCGGTGATGGGCACGGCTAATGATAAGGACCGCGGCATGTTGAAAGCATGGGCCGAGACCAAAAGGATGTGGGACGAGATCGCCATGCAGAAGATAGCCGCCGATGTTTCAGAGGCGGTAATGAAGACCGGTGAAGATGAAATGGGGCGTTTTGAAAAGAGGGCGGAACTGGTCTTTGACCGTATCGTTAAAAAGGAAGACAGGAAGAAAGGATTACATACTGATGTGCGAATACTGGAGAGGGAGATAGACATGCTGTCAGAACAGTATGCCGCGGCGGAACAGGAATATAATACTGCCGCGTCGGATCTGGACGGAGATCCGGAAAACAGCGCGCTCAGGACCCTTGTCTTAAAACGACAGCTTACAAGAGACGGCCTTATGCACAGGATCGAGCAGAAGTCAGCGGCCAGGGACGTCTTTAACGCAGAGATAGAAGCCCTGATAACCGAGGTGGGCGGACATAAAGATACCCTGAGATACACCAGGGGCGTATACACGAGTACCGCCGGGGTATATCTGTCCGAATGGACAAAGAAGTACAAGACGGAAGCCGGTGACTGGAAATACGCTTATGATCCTTCATCCACGCAGTACAGGCTCAAGACCGATGAACAGCCGGTAGACTCAAGTTTTGAGGGCGAGTGGCGGGATTATCTCAACGCGCTGGAAACTGAAAAGAACGAGGAAATAGATCTTTATGGATTCGAGGTCGGGCCGACCGGACCTGTAGCGGAAACCGAATCGATCCTTGTATCGCCGAATACTCTGGAGCCCGCTTTTACCGAAAGGACGCCTTCAGGCGAGCGGAATTATTATATCACGTTCAAAGACAATATCATCACCGGGATATATGCAAGTCCTGACGGAGCGCCTGCCGAATTCTTGAGTCCGAACACTCAGGTGGACCTTTTTCAGGAGGCGGGTTACAACAGGATCGTGATAAAAGACTGGGATGAAGATAAAGGGGAGTGGATATGGCGCGACGGCAGGATCATAAGTCATGCGGTAAAACCGTCTTATGAAGGCGTAAAGGATGACGCGCTTTACGCCTCAGGGCAGTATCAGCAGCTCGCTGAGAAGATCAGTCCCAACCGCAGGAATGTGGTGCAGGGCGACAGCAGCATGTCTGAACAAAGTTCAAAGGCCGTTAACAACATCTCTTTTGCGGGTCATGATATCAAACGCTCTTATTATGAGGTAGGATCAGCGCTGGAGGCCGCGGAGTCCGAGAAGGAGAATTATAAGGTCCTGTCAGAGGAAGCGGCGGCTGAGAAGATCCGGACCGAAGACATCGTCAATATTGACAGCGAGGACAAACTGAGGGAATTAGCCGGGAGTGTCGATACCATGGTTGATACTGCGGACGGATTTACGGCGCGGAAAGACGAATACGAGGGGCTCATTAAGGTCATGGCGGAAAGAATGAACGGTTCGGATACCTTTGTTTCCAATTCAAGGGTCATGGCCCTGCTTGAAACCCTTGCCGGTATGGCTCAGGATGCCTGCGATTCGGCGAATCTTCTGAACGCCGGTGCGGAGCTGGATGGGGACATCAGTTTCATTCTCGATAGGGTAAAGGAAGAAAGGGCCGCACGGGAAACATATAATAAAAAGAAGGAAGAATATGATGCCGCGCTTCAGGCGTTTGAAGAATACAATAGCCGATGCCGTGAGGAATACCGGGAATACGAGAAAGAAATAGAGCTTGAACAACAGGAGGTCAACGGTTATGAGAGAGAGCTGGAAAGCGTCAAAGGCAAACTTGGCGCGTATATAGGAAGCATTAACGCGCTGTATATCGATGACCTGGCTGACGAGGCCGCTGTGGCGGATATAAGGGACAGATTGAACGGGGGCGATACTTTTGACGGGTTATACGCGTATATAGAAGGTGAGTACAGGGCGGCTCAAGAGGAAACGGCAGGCGCCGAGTCTGTCCTGGAGGAGAAGAGGATCCGGCTCTGGGATCTGGAAGAGTCCCTGGCCGGCCAGGACGATCCGGAGGCCGTGGGCCTGCTCCAATTCCGGATCAATGAGGCAAGGATCGAATATGAAGAGGCGTTGCAGGACCTTAAACTGGCAGGAAGGAAAGAAAACCTGCGGAAAGAGGAAAAGGACAAGATAACCCGGGAGATCGACCTGCTGCTTAATGACGCGGAGCAGATGCGCGCGGAGCTTGATGAAGCGGAGTCTGGACTGAATACCGCGAAAGTCGCGGCGCTCGCCGCTCTTACCTATCAGGAGTCGGAACTGGCGGCGAGGAATGACCTTGTGAATCGAAAAGCCGTATCCGAACTGGAAATGGAAAAGGCCGGGGCGGAATGGGCGGACGCGTTAGGCGCCATGATGTCAGGCAGACCAGCTTCAGGCGGCCCTGATTTTCCGGTAGCCGAGGCGGTCAACATCCACGTTGACCAGGTAATAGAGAACGAAGTCCTTTCCGCGAGAGATACCGCGATGGATATGGCGATCGAGAATATCACAGGGCTCGCGGAACTCATTAACAGCCATAAAGTGGCAGGCGCCGATACTTATTGCATGGACGCGGACCTGGCCGCGACGCTTATCAGCAGGATAGAGGAACTGTATAACTATTCGGTGGAGACGAGGGAACTGATAACCCCGCTCCTGTCAGCGGATCCGGCCAATACGGGCCTGACCGTTCTTGACACTAAGGTCGACGAGGTATGGGGTATCCTGGAGAACGATCTCCCGCCGGTATGGCAGGCCCTTACGGGCATTGGTATCATACCGGGCGTGCCTGTGCTGGACCTGAGCGAGGGACCGGGACCCGGTGAAAGCGGGCCGGCGGGCCCTGAGGGTGAGGAACTGAAGGCCTGGGCCCAGACCTATATTTCCGAAAAGGCAAGTTCGCTCGCGCTTAAGTGTTTCGATATGACGGATATAACGGATATAACCAGAACGACAGTGACCGACGTCCTTGCGGGCAGGGGTCCGGAAGTGGTAGAGGCGCTTGCCGGGTTAGCCGGTTTCTATACAACGGAATATACCCTGTCCGCCAGAAAACTGGGCGCGGCCATGAATGAACTGAAAGACCTGCAGGGCATTGTCGGGGCTGTGCGTGACATTGCGCTGAGCGTGGTAGATTCGCCTGTTGACACCTCGGAGATCAATAAACTGAAAAAACAGGCTGAAGAGAAACACTCGGATATTTACAGCGCCGCGCCTCCTGAGGATGAGGGATCCGGGCGGCTTATCCGGGAGTATGCCGACCGGGAATTGAGAAAAATGGACGCCGCGCTGGACTTTCTCGAAGCGGTTGTCCCCCACAGATTCATAAACGAGACAATGGACGAGGCGATCAGGGAAGACGTTATTTCGCGGGTATCGGACTGGCTGCTTCAGAACAGGCCGGAGGCCGCTCAGGACCTGATCGGCTGGCTGGATTCACAGCCCGGCCATTTCGCCATGAGCGCTTTCGACGCGCTGGCTTCCTTTATCGAACCGTTTTACGCGATCACTGATTTTGCGGTCCAGTTAGGCAGCATGGCAGCGTATCTGATAATAAAAGATATCGAAAGGGGCGTTATTACGGAAACACCGGCGGGGGATATTGAGGTCTCGCTTGCCGCCATGAAAGAGCTGGTCCGGGACCCTGACTGGGCCGGTCAGGATGTTTTTGCTTACTGGCTCGACTTTGACGGGTTAAAGAGCCTTGTCAGCAGCGGGCAACGGGTCCTGGTGAATGTGAACGGGGACCATTACGCCGTGGTAACGGACGTGAACGAAATGGACATGCTTACCGTTCTTGAGAACGCAAGGCCGGTCATTGTATCCAAAATCGATTTTATGAACGCGTGGAACGGCTCGGCGCTGAGCATTGTCAGCCCGGCCGCCGGTACTCCGCTGACCGATGCGGAGCTTGAGAGCGTGACAGGCGCCGGAGAGTCCACGTTCGGTGACGAGGTGACCGCCGCCCTCAACAGGACGCGCACATATTTCAATGGCGGGCTGCTCACGCATGAGACCTTTTACAACGGGGCGAGCGGCATGGAGTATCAGACAGCTGATATAAGGTATTATGACCCCTCGATGGCGATAATGAACACAACGATCTCAGTACCTGACCCCTATGGCATATGCCAGCAGCAGAAGACGTATTACCAGGACACTTTTGACCTGGAAGCCGTGACAGAATACGGGGAGAACGATGTGATAAAATACCAGCGCCGCGGCAGAGAGGTGCCAATGAAGAGAACGACTTATTACGACGACGGGACATCGATTGAAAGTATAACGGAATTTGCTTACGGCGGCCTGGCCGGCGGGATATCTACGACCAACCGGATGATTTACGACCATATCCCGGCCGAATACAAGACAACCGGGTATATCGAACAGGAGGTCAGGATAGAGAGCGAATACGCCCCCGAAGAACCCGGGAGAGGACGAATAGAGAAGGTCACCACCCGTGTGGACGGCGAGCTGACGTCCATGGATCTGTATACTTATGGTCCTCCGCCCGCCGACGTCTATTCTCCCGACCTGGAAGGTCTGTTCGCGAAAGACCGTCTGATCGAGAGAAAAACGACGTCATATCATCTGGACGGCGGCACGAGCGGCGGCGCTATATCGTACCGGGGATTGCGCGGGTTCGAGAAACCGTTCGAGATGACGGGGACAATGCCCGGCATGACTTCCGAGTACAGGACGGTCTATGATTATGATATCGTGATGAGGAGCCTCGCGAGGACGAGCACTTTCGACCTGCCGGAACAAGGCCAGAGAGTCACATGGTACTCAGGGTTCGAAGGGGAAGAGAAGGTAGTGGTGGTAAAGGAATACCGCGCGAGCAGGGATCCCGCCTCTGATAATCCCGAAGAACTGGCGAGCGTCTCCAGGTTTTATTATTCCAGGGACAGGTGCCTGTTGCGCAAAGTCGCCGATTATTACGCGGGTTACGGTACGTCCCTCTACGGCAAAAAACCGGTGACCAGAAAGACGTTTATTTACGAGGGAGAACCCGGTCATGAAAGAATTGTCAGCGAAGTTGATGACAGAGGCGTGTTCCATTATTACAGGTATTTCATAGACAGCGAAAAAGGCCTTATCACCGCTGTGACCGCCAATCCGGATACGGCACAGGGACTTTCCGGAATAGAGGCTCAGGTGCTGTCCGAAGATCTCGTTTATAAGGTCTTTACGGATGAGGACTATATGCCGACTTCCGAAGGCACCGCGGTGTTTGTGGACAGGGACGGCAACACCATAATGCAGGTCGACCGTTACGGTGGTCTCAGCAAATATGCGTATTTGACCGGTCCGAACGGCATAGTACGTGACGAGTATAACGGCAGGCCGGTCGAGACTTACATACATTCCCATGACGGGTCGAATATCACAAAGAATTCCGACGGCCATACAATAGCGGAACAGCGCAGGAGCGTCAGAGGCGATATGATGCCCGTCAGCTATGAGTATGCGGTCGATGAGGACGGCAGGGTCAGGACCGACGAGAACGGACATCCAGTCGAGATGACGAAAAAATGGACGGACTGGCAATGGGTGCCGGTCCTTTCCGCCGATTACAGCAGCTGGAAGGAATACGAGTATGAGGAAAAATACATCAACGGGGAACTGTTCGCCCAGAAAGCGGTTGCGAGAGGCGAGTACACGTCCGGTGAAACCCACTGGAAGTGGGAGAAGAACGAAAGCGGCGCCTGGATATTCAGGTACGCCGACGACCCGGAAAAACTCGAATCCCCGGAGACATTCACGCTGGAGCTTGATTCAAACGGCGCGATAAAAGACACATGGCACGCCGCGGACGCGGAAACAAGCGCCGGATATTCCACTGTCGCACTTTTGCCGGACAGTTTCGGTAATTACGATTTTTTCTGTGAGGGGTCTGACGGGGATTATGTGGTCTACGTTTATAAGGGCAGCGACATGTCGGACAGGACGTATACCGGAGTAACGCTTAAATACGGTGACTATAAGCTTGAGGAGTTCAACGACCGCGTCGCGGAAATGGTCTCCCTGTGGAAGGATAAAGAGCTCAAGTTCGGCGAGGATTACGGCCAGAACCTTTATTTTACGTTTGAGCGCGCCCCGGTCTCCCTTACGGAGCTCATGTACTATGAGATGAGAGAACAGATGGATTATGAGATAGAAGGCGGGAAGATAACCGGTACCGACGGCGAAGATCACGAACGCGGCTCCCTGGAAGAATGGACAGCCGACGTCGAGAAAGAGCTTGTAAGGCTCGGCAATACCGTGGAAAGCCTGCGGTTGAACAGGGACATCACCATAGATGACGCGGCCAAAGGTCTGGGAGAAGGACTTGCCGATTATCTCGGGATGTCCAATGCCGGCAGGAACAAGAGCGTGGTCTATAACTGGTCGTTCAACTCGCTCAGGCCGACCGGGTATGCGCCGCTGGACTACATGGCAGAGGTCTGGGGCAACTTCAACTGGAAGGACTTCGCAATGTCGCAGATGCTGATGCAGTCCTCGACTTTAAGCGGCCTGATGACCGGGATAAGTATCTACAACAACATGATATGGAAAACACACGAGCTCGGGGAGGGGGCCATCTTTCCGACATGGGCCAATTTTCTGAAGAGAGAGGTGCTGGACATAACCGATAGCGGGGTGAGAAGGAAGAATGCCACTGACGGAAAACTCGATCTGGGTGAGTTCAAGGCTTTTACGCAAATAGTTCTGGATTATGTTACCGGCTCGTTCACTGAAGATGCCGCGGCTTTCAGGAAGAGCGGCGCGTATATGAACGGCACGGAGTTTTCCGACTGGGTGCAGACGGCAGGGGAATTTTCCACGGGCTCGATGCCGGTATTTTTGCTGGGAGCAGGCTACGATACCATATATGAAATATATGACGGGGACGAAGCGGTCACGGTAAAGCTGGATGGCCTGAAGACAGGCATGGATGAAGCGGCCGCCACGATCGCGGGAGCCTATTCGACTTATACCGGCGATGTGGAAAGAGCCGTCAAGAGCGCGCTTTATTCGACCGATACCTACAGTGAAGGGCTTAAAGAAAAGTTCGTCTTTGATCTGTTGACAGAGGGCACGACAGAGAAAAAGACTTTTGTGGATAAGGCGCTCTACCTGTATAAGTACATGACAGACAAGAAGATGGCCATGTCTTACCAGCTTTACACGACACGGGTCCAGAATGAGAAAAGGCTGACGTCTTCTATCGCGGGGGTCTGTTCAACAGGGCACCAGGATGATGATACGGATAACACGAACAGAAGGGTTGACCCGGTATGGATCCCCGGCCCGGATATAGAGATCGGCGGGGATTACAGTTCCGGCGGGCCCGGGGACGACGAGTTCACACAGAACCTTAAAGAATGGATGAGGCAGAACGAGTATATGCGTTACGCCGAGAGCCCCGGCCTCATGCACAGATACGCTTATTCCATCGAAAGGGTTCTGTGGCAGTACATACAGAAACGCAACGACCTTGCCCGGGACATAAGAGGGAAAGAACTCTGGCTTGACGGGATGTTCGATTCCGGCGATCTCAACTATGACTGTGCACCGGCTGTGCTTGATTTCCCGGGCACGGCCGAGACCTATCTTCGCGATTACATAAAAGCATACTGGGACAGCGGGACGGACAGTATGGACAACGCTTCGCTTCTGGACCAGGCTGAGGCGGCAAATGCCGAGAGCATAGCGGATAACCTTATAAATGAGTTTGAGGATATACTGGCCCTCCGGAGCGGTTTATACACATCGGATAAACTTGAGCATGTGAGAGATCTCGAATCGCTGGCGGACAGTTACAGGATGAAAACCCTGAAGATCAACCCGCAGACGCACAGGCGAGAATGGGAAGAATCCGACTTTGGGGATTACATTGACATGGAGAATGTCCCTGATTTTTATTCGGATTATGCCGACCAGAAAACAAATCTCGCGGCATACGCCATGTTCAGATATTCCCAGCTTGCCGCGGAATTCGCGGGGCAGATAGCGGCGAGGCAAAAGCAGTTTGAAGTGCCTAACATAGTGGGCAACCTTATAGGCCAGTTAAGGCAGTATCGCGCGCCCGGTGATTATTCCACCGCCACAGGCGAAGCCCTGAAGAAACTGTATAGTTTTTCCTCGGATCCCGGCTCATTGAAAGATCCGGTATATTCTTTGCCGGAT
>DAOVKF010000045.1 GCA_030631915.1 Candidatus Omnitrophota bacterium | reverse complement strand
GACGGAGTCACCAGCCGTATTATTCGTTATCTGCCGCGTGACCCATTCGTCGGCATGCGCTCGCGGAACAGGCGCTATGATCACTGCCCATGCCAGTACCATTACAACCATTACCGCCATGGCAAACCCTGTGTTCCGTGTTCTTTCCGTGTTCATCAGTTTCTCCATTTTTAAAAACTTTACATAACTCTTTGCTACAATACTAAGTTTACCTTACTTTAACAGAAATGAAAAGAAATTATTTCTTACTTTTGTATATTTAACATTTATTTGCGCGGAATCTATTCTCAATAACGGAGTGGATGCGCTGAAACCTTGATCATGACAGGGTTATAACGTGGGGGAATAATACTAATTTAATGGGCAGTATTTATAAAAGTATCTAAGATCAAGGGGACGCGGAGGGACCCTGGTAGGAGCACGGCACACGACCGTTACTTCCTTCTGGTAGGAATGCCCCGGAGCAGACGCAGCGCGTTGCACCTGGCTGTAGGGTCGAGGGTCAAGGCTGTAGGGGGCATATCAGGGAGATCAGGGCTGGCGGACAAAACTCGAATAGATGTAATTGACCAATCTCTTTTTATCGGAAGGATGTATTCCCGCGAAGTGGAAGCCCGCGCAATAATCCCTCACCGTGTCCGGCTCTCTTGCCGCCCACACGACTTCAGCGATAACGAACATCGGGACATCATCCCCGGGGACCATCAACTCCAGTTTGATCCTGTCGCCTTCTGCCACCTTTTTATTCGTAACTATACCGACCCCCGCGGAAGAAACGTCACTGACACTCATGTCAGCGTCCCCGTTATCACCCTCCTGGCAATAGAAAGGAGAACGAAAAGCGGCGAAACGCCTGCTTGCCCTTTTTTCCGTCATGGCGTTCAATTCCATAAATGCTCCTTTTTCAGCTTTCGCCATAAGTATACCACAGGAATTCCGTTCTTAAAAAATATTTCTTGAGAACGGCTGAATTTTACATCCATCCTGCTCCGACAACGCGATCAGAGCCCGGAGGAGCTTTCAAAACGTTAAACCTGATCACCATTAAAACGGTCGCACCGCTTGTGACATTCAATATTACATCTCTCCAGTCAAAGACCCTGCCCGGAAGAAACCATTGAATAGCCTCATCAAAAAAACCCGCTACCAGACAGAAAAGAGAACCGAGGACGTAAAGCTTTTTATCAAACCTGTCAAAATCTATTTTCAACGCGTTATATAGAAGCAGGCTCAGCGCGCCGTATTCGACCAGATGCACCTTGTCCACGGGGAACCTGGACAACCTGTTCAACGCCAGGACTACCCAGACAAACAGAAAAAATAAAAAATAATTATTGAAAGACCTCTCTTTCTTTATGAACACCATATACGTAAAGACCGAAACGCCCGCCGCAAGGCAGGATGCGTACACCACGGCCAGGCCTTTGCCGGCCAGAGCTCCGTTAAACCTGTCCCATAACCCCGGCGCCGCGCCGAGAGTGGCATAGACCAGCGCAAGGTATATGAGGACCGCTGTCCACCAGATCGTTCTTAGACCGCTTTTCTTCATGGCTCGGACCGTACACGGACGAATAACGCCCTGAAAACCTTACCGGAGATCGAAAGAAAATGCGCGAACAGATACGGATACAATACGAAACACAACAGAACGAATTTTATCGTATCCCGCATTCTGTCAAACAGGACCAGCTCGGCCAGATAATCCGTGCCGGCATTATTCGCCTTGATCTTTGTGAATACCCGGCGATCCAGTTTTCTCTCTATCCTGCCCAGTCTTTCCATAACATATCCGGGCACCGGCGTGCCGAACATTTCTTTCGTAAAACGCAACGAATAATAGAGGGGCCGCCGGATACCGTAACTTCGCGCCAGGTCCAGGACCCTGTCCCAGTCCATCCCGCCGCCGTATCTGTTCATGAACTCGTTTATATCCACATACCATATAAGCCCCAGAAAACCGTGCTGGATCGAGACATGCATACAGTGGTATAGAAGGCCGTGAACGATGTCCAGCGTATGGATCCTGACACCCCTCAGGCATACTTCTCTCCTGTCTTCCCATACCTTTTTTTTATCTATGCCCAGTAACCTGTTATGCAGCCTGCGGCCGATAAGATCCATATGCACGTCAAGATATACCCTTTCATCAAGGGAATACATCTTCTGCGCCCTGTAATGGTTGAATATCCCGCGATTTTCATACAGCCTGAACCCTTTTTCTTTCAGGGCCTTGTCCGTTCTCCGAAAGTCCTTTGCTTTTACCAGTATATCAATATCCGTAAATGACCTCAGGCCCGCGTCCCTGTATACATCGAACATGAAAGGCACGCCTTTGATAAAGAGAACCTCGATCCCCTCTTTTCTGAACAGCTCTGTACAGAGTTTGATATCAGCCAGGGCATTGATATTGCGGGCAAAGATAAGGCCCGCGCCCTCCCTTAGCTCCTGTTTTATCCGGTCCGGGATATCCACGTCCAGCGATTGCAGGTGCCTGTAAATGAACGGTATGACCCTGTAAACACGCGCGAGCTCAAGGAAATAGTCCCAGTCCAGGGCCCTTTCCCTTATCAAAGACGCGGCCCGCGCCCGGACGCTGTCAGGCATGTCCATGCGGGAAAGCGATATAAGGAGTTTCTCCTCATCCCTAAGGCGGGAAAAAGAAAAATCCAGGGCCGGGTATAAGTCTATTTGTGGCATAATAAGATCTTATATTTAAGTAAAACGGATCCTGCCAGGGAAGGACTCACCGTCTTTTGAGCGGAGAAGTTTCTCGAGTCCCTGATCGGTCACGTATATATCGTGCTGAGGGCCGTATTCCTTATCAGCGACCTCGATGACCTTGTGTATGAACTTATCCGCGAATAACGGGTTCCTGTCCCTGAACCTTATGTATGAGCGCACAGATATCCCGCGACCCTCTGTGAGCTCCAGAACCGCTCTGGCGCTCTCTGTCCCGCGCACAAAAGCATGGACATGGCATTTCGCCTTATCCTTCCGGCGCATGAAAAAAATATCTTTATAGGACAGTTTCCTGAAGAATACGTAAAAAGGATTTCCGGAAAGGGCCGGCAGGAACGGGTCCACAAGTCTTGTTTTCAGCAACCGCGGGGTAAGGTCATGCCTGAACAAAAACGCGAGAAATCTTCCCGTATGCCTGCGGGGGAAACCTTCCAGGTCGAAGACTTTCTCTCCCCTCTTTACAGACACCACCTTATCTTTTATATCGGAAAACAGGACTTTCTCGCAAAATCGGTAAGGGATATTGTCCCCTTTCACAAGAGCGCACGTTCTATCCTTATCCACGCTCAAGACCCTGTGAACAGCAAGCACGCCGCCGGAGTTATAGACCACTATGTCTCCGGCTTTTAGCCGGGAACATGATATCTTTCTGGAAACGCATACATCCAGGGCTCTAAGAGCGGGATACATGCTCTGGCCTTTCACTAATCTTCGCATACCGGGAAAGCGATGGTTGATACTTTTATCTAAGGCCGCCTGTTACACACTTGTTTGTAGCCATGCCGCCTGCCTCACACTTCTTGCCCGTTGCCATTGCTCCAGCCTGGCAGTTCGCGCCTGATCCGGGGCTGGCGCCTATATTACACTTACTCTGTGCGCTGCTACCCGTCCTGCAGTTATTCATGGCTGAACTCCCGGTCCTACAGGACGCTGCCGCCGCCGCGCCGGACTTACATGTTGCCGCGTAGACTTCATCCCTGACAGCATGTGTCAGATCATAGACAATGGGTGGTTCATACTTCAGCTTGGTTTTCTTCATGAAACGCCTCCTGGACCGTATAACCGATGAATCCCGCTCCCTCGAGCTCTTTTAAATACACAAGACAGTCTTCTTCCGCTTTATCGCGGGAAACCTCATATCTTTCCGTTATTTCCCTGACTATAGTTCCGACCGTGTGAGAGCCATCGCAGATGTCCCAGACAAGGATGCCGGTCCCGTTAATGGACACGAGATCCCCGTCCACGGGATTGAACAGGAGCGCTTCTTTCTGTTCCGTCCGCGCGACAATGTCGGGATTCCTGACAGGACAGGATCTTTCCATAATACCCCTTCCCTTCTATTTTAAACTTTTTCATACCGACACCCTTCTCTCTTTAACCATCTTCCCCGCTTCTAAAATAAACACTTCATCAGCGAACTTCCTGGCCGTATCCCTGTGTGTGACAAATATCACTGTAAGCGAAGGGAAGAGCTCCTTGATGTTCCCGAATATCCCCTCTTCCGTGGGCGGTTCCAAAAACGAAGTAGCTTCGTCCATGACCAGGATCCTCGGCTCACGTACCAGGGCCCTGGCAATGGCTATGCGCTGCCTCTGCCCTCCGGAAAGGGAAGACCCCGATTCTCCCACAGGACAATTATACCCCAGGCGCAGATTTTCAGCAAGTTCAGGCACTCCCGCACAGAACAGGGCCTTCTCTATCTTCCCGCCCATCCTGTCCTCTCCCAGAAGGATATTGTTCATCAAAGTGTCATTCAACAGATACGGTTCCTGGTGGACCACTGAGATATTTTTAAAAAAATCGTTCCGGCTGATCCGGTCCACGTCACAATCGCCCAGACATATCCCTCCTCTGTCAGGTAAAAAAAGCCTGAGGAACAGGCTCAACAATGTGGTCTTCCCGACACCGGACCGGCCCCTGATCAATGTCCATTTTCCCGCGGGAAGGACAAAGGACAGGCCCTCGAACAGCATCCTGTCTCTGGCGTATCCGAATGAGATGTCCCTGAATTCCAAATCCCGGTCAAACTCCGGGTTTTCAGCGGCAGGGAGGACCGGAGAGCTCTCTTCCCGTTCCGAGAACTCCCTTATGAACGCCGAACACCTTTTTATGGAAAGCCTCTCCTCGTTCAGGTCCTGGATAATATCGCTTATGCCGTACATTTCCGAGATGATAAGCGCCGTGTACATGGATACGGCGCTGAATGCTCCGAAAGTCAAGCTGCCCCGTATGATAAAATATCCTCCCAGAAGCCAGAATAAAGCGGTGTTGAACCTCAGGAACAGGTTGCTGATAAAACGGGACTTATGGAAGAACAGGGAAGTGTCTAAAGCGCTGTCGACTCTCCTGCGGAATAAAGACAGGACCCTGGTAAACGCCCACTCCTCTTTCCCCAGGCTTTTGACCAGTTTCATGTTAAGCAGTGTATCATGAAGGCAGGAACCGTGTTTCCGGGAATAGAATATCTCCCTGGCCCTGTATCTTCTTTTTATCCGCGCGGCCCAGACCGTATGCAGCACTATGAACGGTAATGAAAGCAATACCAGCAGGGCAAGAGGCCAGGAAAACATGGCCGCGAGCGCGAAGAACACCGGGATCTTAAAAAGAGCGGCAAAAGAGGGCACTTCCGTAAAAACCAGGCCTTCGATGGTATTATAATCATAGCCCAGGATAAAAGTGTTCTCCGCTGAACTCAATTCCTTTATCTTGAGATAGTTGAGCCCGAAAAGTCTTTTTGTCAGGTCGCGGTTGACGTCAAGAGAAAATCGCGCCCTGACCTTATGTATTATCTTATCCGCGAAATAGCTCAGGACCCGGCCCGAAAAGAATACACACAGTCCCAGCACCGTCAAACTCATGAATATACCGAGATCCCCGGCGAATATCCCTCTATCCAGGGCGCTTTTCGTAATATAGATCATTGATAACCCCAGGGGGAAGGAGAATATCTTTAAAAGCGAAACGCGGTAAAGTCGGCCGCTCTGCCTTTTGAGTATCTTTCCCGAATACGTCAGTATGGTCCGTACATCCCCGAATGAAGAAAATGTTCTCCGAAACACGAATAGATGATTTCTTAAGTTGACCTTAAACATGACAGAACACCCGGGTGTTTGTTGAAATCCAGCAGTCTAAAATCCACGTTCTCGAACATCAGGTTCAGGAGCTGGAACACATGCTTCCTGTAACCGGCTTTCCCTCCCTGCGGGACATGATCATGATACAGACAGGTCGCTTCGGGCAAAGCCCTGCGCACCGCCTCTATTGCCGATATTTTTCTCACCTTGTTCGTTCCGGATTTGTTGAGAAAAAATACGCCTCCGACCTCCCTTTCTTTATCCGCATGGCCCGGCAACAGGCAGAACGGGAAAAGTCCCGCGAAGAACCTGTCTCTTTTTCTTTTCACCACGCAGGATTCTTCGTCCAGGACACTGAACCCCGCCTCCCGCGCGAAAGAAGAAACCGTGCTTTTGCCGCCGCCGCTGGGCGCGACAAACAGATATAATCTATCGTCCATGACAATGGAAGCGCAGTGCAGGAAAAATATGTCCAGAATACTCTGGAATGCAAGGAAAGAACGGTTGACCGCGCGGTTTAAAAGATAGCCCAGGGGCACGCCGCTTTCGAAAAAATAAAACGTTTTCCTTCTTCCGGTGTCAAAGAGCTCAAAATACGAACCGCCGCCCGTTTCTTCCACGCGATCTCCCAGTCTGCCTTTCTTGATCCTGTCTATAATAGCGCCCCGTTTATCCTCATACAGATATATTTCCATGTCCATATCCATCTTTTCGGCCGCAGTCACGGGGGCCAGAACATTGGCAAAAGACCCTTTATCAAAATTCATGGGATTAACCCCTGCCACGGTCCCGAGCCTTTTGAAATAAAATTTACCCATATTTATGTTCTTAACGCCTCCGGTATCAGCCTGGTCGACGGGAAAAGGCCCTTCTCAAAAGCTTCCTGGCAGAACGAGTAAGGGGCGAAAAGGCTCCCGGTGTTGTGATAGACCTCAGCCCGGCAACCGCCAAGGCACCTGTTCCTGAAAACGCATATCCCGCAGACGCCTTCAAGCTTTGAGGGGATGCCCTCTCTTATTTGTTTAAGCACCGGATCATGGCGCCATATCTCGTTCAATAAAGAAGGATCACCCCTGACGTTCCCGAAGATCAGCTCATCATTCACAAGCCCGATACCGCAGATGGAAACACTCCCGTCAGACAGTATCCCCAGGATATTTTTGATAGAGCAGACACCGCAGCCCCGGTATTTTATTTCCTCCAGGCCTTTAAAAGCCAGTGGGATGTCAAGGAACAAAGATCCCTGAAAACCTTCGCTGATCTTACATAACTCCTTTGAAAAAGCGAGAACCTGCGCTACTGAGGGTATAAGTCCGGTATCCCGCATATCACCGCCCCGGCCTATGGAGGAAATAGTGTTGATCTTGACGTCGCTCACTTTCAGTCCCTGCATCAGGCGTATAAAACGGCTGAATCCGGTCAGGTTCTCTTTATACAGGGAAACGATCACCTGGGGCGAAAAATATTCATCCCTCAGGTTTCTTATACCGTCCAAAGTGCGCCTGAACGCTCCCTTCTGCCCTCTGAAAAGATCATGCGTCTCTTCAGAAGCGCTGTCAAGGCTCACCGCGACATGGCTCACCTTGAATTTTCTGAACATCCCGGCCACTGCCTTTGTGACAAGCGTGCCGTTCGTCTCTATCATGACCTCTACACCGGAAACAGCGCAAAATTCCAGAAGCTCTTCAATGCCCTTCCTCAAGAGGGGCTCCCCGCCCGTGAGCTTTATGGAATCAAGACCGAGCCCCCGGGCCTCTCTCACGATATCAATGATCTCTGCCATGGACATCTCATCGTCTTTCTCCGCCGGATCTTCTTTAAAAGACGGTGACACCCAGCAATGCCTGCAGCGCAGGTTGCAGAAACGTGTGGGATTTATATAGAGGCTATCCAGCAAAAACTCTTCGGGATCCTGATCTCCTTTTCTTTGTTTTTTATCGGCGGCCATTTTTCCTTAACTCTGCTGCGACAGGACAGTTTCTTTTGAGACCCGATAACCATGCAGGCCGGAAAAGACCAGGCAGTTGGCCCGGTCGATCCCCCTCAGATCCCTGCCTGAAGTATAATAAGCGGCCGCCCGGCACCCGCCGTTACAATAAGTCAGGTAATCACACTTATCACATTCAGCGCTGCTTTCAGTAAGCGGCTCATCCGCAAGCGCCCTTATATCGTTCAGGACCCCGGAATCGTTCCAGATATCACTCAATGAACTTTCCCTGATATCACCGCATACCATCGTCCAGAACGCCGAACAGGGGACCACTTTGCCGTCAGAGCGGATAGAGAGCATATTCTGACCCGCGGGGCAGGTCGAAAACGTCCCCCTGTCGCCCATGCCGGGTCCGTTTTCGTAAAGATCCGTGAGCATTTCCATCTTCTGCCCGAGCGTGCCGCCGATATTAAAGTCCGGGTGTTTTTTTTTCAGGGCAAAGACAGTCTCCATTATCACCCGGTGAATTTGTCCGCTGAAACGCAGATCGTCCGCGAAAGCCGCCGCCCTGCCGCACTCCACAGCATCACCGAAATCCATGCCCCCTAATCCCAGATCCAGCGCAAGACCGGCCATGTTCCCGATATCCGTGTAATTATGCGCGTTTATAACGGCTTTTATCCTGACCGGAAGGCCGTTCTCAATAAGCAGTTTCACGGCTTCCAGGGACTTCTGGAAAGAACCTTCCCCTCTCTGCCAGTCATGCACCGCGGAAGACGAACCGTCGACGCTTATCTGAACGACCTCGAGAAATCTCATTTTTTTCAGATATCTTACCGCGGTCCCGTCTATCATGGTACCGTTGGTCAGGATGGTCACCCTGACAGGGTAATCGTTCAACGCCTCGAATAACTCGAATATCCTGTCATAACAAAAAGGTTCTCCCCCGAAAAGGCTGAGATTAAATATTTTTTCTTTTTTCAATTCGTCCAGCACGTTGAGGATCTCTTTGAAGGAAAGTTCATTTTCAAGGTTCCACGTGCCGGAAGTATTACAGTGTTTGCACCTGAGGTTACACTTTCCGGTAAGGGCGAGATCCACTGTTGTGGGGAACGGTATCTTCTTCATCATTTTACGGCCCGGGTGTCAGGCCCCCATACACTCCCTGACTGCCTTGATCACTCTTTCCCGCTCTTCCTCTGTAAGTGACGGATAAACCGGGATAGACAGCGCGTTTGAATATGCTTCATCCGTATTGCGGAATCCGGATCTCATCTCAAGGTACCGGTGCAAAGGTTTGAATACGGGTTTTGAACACATGATCCCTTTCTCTCTCATACAGGCGATGATCCCTGCCGGGTCCTTCCCTGTCCTTAACACGTACCGGTAATACACGTGATCGAACTCGCCTGCGGGCGGGCAAAGGTGCATGTCCGCGAACGCTTCGTCATAACGGGCGGCTATCATCTTTCTCCGGCGTATCATGTCCGGAAGCCTTTTCAGCTGAACAAGGCCCAGGGCCGCCTGTATATCCGTCATCTTGCAGTTATAGCGGACCTTATAATCCGCCTTCTCGTCATAATCGCGCCGGTCGCGCGCGAAATCAAGGATATCCCCGTCATCCGAAAGGATTGCTCCGCCCTCCCCGCAAGCCAGCATCTTGTTCGCGTAAAAAGACAGGATACTGAACCGTCCCATGCTTCCGGTCCGCCTGTTACCGTACAGGGCGCCGACAGAATGGGCGCAATCCTCCACCAGGGGGATACCCGGCTCTTCGATCCTTTCCAGATCAGCGGGATTCCCGAACATGTGCGGGACAATGACCGCTTTAGCGCCGGCCGTCATGTTGTCCTTAACGCTTTCCGGTGAAATATTGAAACTCTCGGGTTCTATATCGCACAGGCAGGGCCGCGCGCCCGCAAGGTATACGGCGTTCAGCGGCGCGCTGCACACAAAGGAAGGCAAGAGCACATCATCGCCGGAACGTATGCCCATGGCCATAAGACCGAGCTGCAACGCCGAAGTCCCCGAGTTTACGGCAACCGCTCCCCGGACACCGATAAAACCGGCCAGCGCGTCTTCAAACTCTCTTACTTTTTCGCCCTGAGAGACATGGCCCGATCTTATGATCTCGAGAACAGCCGTTGCTTCCTCATCGCCCAGCGTCGGCCTTGAGTGTGGAATGACCATGTGCCCCCCTTGCTAAATATCCATCAAAAACCTTAACGCGCAGAACCCTTCGGCGTATTTCACCTTGGCCTGAAAACCGCGAAAATTCGCCACGGCTTTGACGCTCTCGACCAGGTCCAGGCCGGTCGGGTATTCCCTTTCCACCTGAGACCTGTGGACCTCAAGGAGTTTCACTTTTTCGTCCAGCACGTCCCCGATGTCGGTGAACATATTCGGTTCGTAATCCGTTGAGGTATAATCCTCATAGAACAGCACTTTACGGCAATACCGCGAAGCGACTACCGTGCATTCCGCCAGATTTTTGTGGTCCTGATGCGCGTCATCCGGATAATTCACGAAAATAATGTCAGGACGGCATTCGCTGATCACCCTCTCTATTGCCCCGATCAGATCCCGGTCCACGGCAAGACGGGTATCCGCGAACCCGCCCCAGTAAAGTTTTTTCACCCCCAGCAGGTCAATGACCTTATCCTGTTCCGCTTCCCGTTCATCGGGGCTTCCGCCCAGTTCCCCTTTTGTGGCCACGAAAAAGAATATATCCGAGCTTTGCTTCTTGCTCAGTTTCAAGAGTGTCCCTCCGCACCCGTACTCTATATCATCCGGATGAGCGCCGATAGCCAGTATCTTCATCTCTTTCTCCCTTCTCTTATTATGTCCAGGCTCTCTCTCCCATGACAGAACAGAAGATCCACGACCGACATGTACGGATAAAAATCCTCGAACACCTGTCTGTAACAGGGGTGCGTGTAATCCTGGAACTCAAGGGCTATTCCATTTTCCTTGAACCGGCTTTCATCCAGGTAATCCATCCCGCCGGCCCCGGACAGATAGGTATCGGCCTTTAACGCCCCG
>DAOVKF010000158.1 GCA_030631915.1 Candidatus Omnitrophota bacterium | reverse complement strand
TATTGTGCGGGGCTGCGATCGAACTGAAGGAGGGCTCTATCGTCGTGGGGAAGAATTCACCCCTGCTGCACGCCGCTTCAAGCCTGATCTTGAACGCGATAAAAAAACTGGCGGGAATACCCGATAAGATACACCTCTTGTCACCCGGGGTCCTTGAAGCGGTGGGGAAGCTGAAAGGGAACATTCTGAATTCCAGATCCGTAAGCCTGAATGTGGAAGAAACACTGATAGTCCTGAGCATGAGCACGGCGACAAATCCCACTGTTCAAGCCGCGGTGGACCAATTAAAGGAACTCAGAGGATGCGATGTGCACACGACGCATATTCCGCCGCCCGGCGACGAAGCCGGGTTAAGGATGCTTGGGGTCAATCTTACAAGTGAACCGAATTTTTCGTCAAAAAGCCTGTTTTTGGGACAGGGATAACGACAGGTCGCGGACCAGGATAAACGTGGAGGATAAACATAGTGGACGGTAAGCGCGGTTCTGATACAGTGGAAAAGGCAAAAGAGCACTTTGGACAAATACTTGAGGAACAGCTGGCGCGCGTTGAGTCCCTGAAAAAAGAGGTCAGCTGGATAGATTACACAACCCTGAGACCGCTTATAATAGGAATATGCTGGGGGGACGGTATAGGGATGCGGATATCAAAACAGGCTCAGCGCGTCCTCGAGTATATGTTACGCGAAGAACTCGCCTCCGGCCTTGTTGAGTTTCGCGCGATCACAGGGCTCACGATAGAAAACCGGGCCAGACAGAAAAAAACAGTCCCTGACGATGTTCTGGATGAGATCAAGAAGTGCCATGTTCTTTTAAAAGGTCCCACTACGACTCCACAGGCGGGGAGTAAATGGCCTGACCTGGAGAGCGCCAATGTGGCGCTACGGCGGGAACTTGACCTTTTCGCGAACGTCCGTCCGGTTAAAATACCCGCCGAAGGGATCGACTGGTGCTTTTTCAGGGAAAACACCGAAGGGGCGTATATGCTCGGGTCCAGAGGAATAGACGTTACGGATGACCTCAGCGTTGATTTCAGGGTGATCACCGAACAGGGCGCGGAACGAATACTGAGAATGGCATTTGAATACGCGAAGAGGAACGCGTTGAAAAGAGTCACGGTCGTCACAAAGGCCAATATTGTAAAGAGATCAGACGGACGCTTTTCCCGCGTCGCGCGAAGAATGGCTGAGCGATATAAAGAGTTTGGGATAGAACAGGATGAGTGGTATATAGATATAATGGCGGCGAAACTTATAGATCCCGCGAGGCGGCGGGACTTTCAGGTCATCGTTCTTCCGAATCTTTATGGAGACATACTTACGGATGAAGCCGCGCAAATGCAGGGCGGGGTAGGGACCGCGGGAAGCGCCAATATCGGTAAACGGTGGGCCGTGTTCGAGGCTGTACACGGCAGTGCGCCGCGCATGGTGGCGGAAGGACGCGACATATACGCTGATCCGTCGTCCATGATAAGAGCCGGTGCCATGCTGCTCAGCCATATCGGTTTTTCGGAGAGGGCCGGACAGATGGATATGGCCCTGGAGATTTGCGGGCGGTTCGAGAAAAAGCTGATCGTCACCGGGAGGAACTCAGGCGCTACAGGTGAGGAGTTCACGACATATTTGCTCGATTGGGCCGCGGATCCGGAACTTGAGACAAAATGGAAAGATCTCGGGGGCGCGGCATAGGGAGATCGCGTCCGCATGTCTGTGACTGATATTAAGGCCTGCAGGTTTACATGTTCGCAAAAATGAGGTAAACTTACTAACGTATCCCGGGCAGTAAAGGCAGGCCACGATGAGGAGCTGGATGGAGAGAAAATTCGTTACCGATGATTTTACCAAGGAGGATCCCTGGCGCATTTTCAGGATAATGAGCGAGTTTGTCGATGGGTTCGAGACGCTTAAGGATGTCGGGAAGGCCGTGAGCATATTTGGTTCTTCCCGGATGAAAAGTTCCGATCGATATTACAAACTCGCGGAAAAGACCGCGAGGTTATTCGCTGAACAGGGATACGTGATAATGACAGGCGCCGGCCATGGGGTAATGGAAGCCGCTAATAAAGGGGCGAAGGAGGCAGGAGGGAAGTCAGTGGGACTTAATATCGATATTCCGTCGGAGCAAAAGGTCAATAAGTATGTTACGATCCCGATGGAATTCCGTTATTTTTTCGTGCGTAAACTTATGTTCGCGAAATACAGCAGGGCCTTTATCGTGTTTCCCGGAGGGTTGGGGACCATGGATGAGTTGTTCGAGATCGCCGCGCTTATACAGACCGAGAGGATAAAGCCGTTCCCCGTGGTCTTAGCGGGCAACCGTCACTGGGAAGACTTGGTGGGGTGGATGAAGAGCCGCTGTCTGAAGAAAGGAATGGTCGACAAAGAGCATCTCGATATCTTTGCTTTGATCGAAAAGCCCGAGGAGATCGTGGAATTTGTCAATGAATTTTACGCTAAGGAGAAAGGAGAATAAAATGTGCGCGGAGTTTGAAGAACATCGTGAGTTTTTGCGTGTGGGGCATGAGAGTAATGTTGAATATCGCGAGGTCAAGGAATCTAAAATTTCCCCGAAGATCGAGATCCAGACCAGGAATGTAAGCGCGTGCGGGCTGCTTTTCAGGACAACTCACATCCCCCCGGCGTTATCAAGTATGATCTGGGTGGAACTGGATTCCCGGATGATGAATGTCTGTTCCGAAGTAGAAAAGGATCTCCTGATCCATAAAGGCGGTATTCTGGGGCGGGTGGTCAGGCTCGCGGAAGGGGAACCCGGTGTCTCATACGACGTGGGGATCTGCTTTTTGCGAAAAAAGGATATGGACGAAAACGAAATAAAAAAACTGCTCGCCGGATAACAACAGGACATGATCCGCGCATGGAGACATTAAAGAACTTTTTGACGGGATTGGCCGCTATCGTATTGACGCTGATACTTCTGGGTGTCATATCCCTTATCTGGCCGTTACTCGTCGGCCTGGGTTCGGTCATCCTGTTTCTGGTCGCGTTCGCCGGTTTCGTGATCTTGATTTTTTACATAATAGTCCTGCTCGGTTATCTGGCAAGGACCTTCTTGTTCCGAAAAGACGACG
>DAOVKF010000178.1 GCA_030631915.1 Candidatus Omnitrophota bacterium | reverse complement strand
GTTTCGTTCCTGCGGGAGGGGTTAACGAATAACCCCGACTCGTGGAAATTGAACGCTGAACTCGGCCGGATATATTTCAAGCACCTGAAAAAATATGAGTCCGCGATACGGTTTCTGACCAGGGCGCGGGACCTGCTGCAGGAGGCGCCGCATGACAGGTTTGAGGAAAGATACGTTCTTTCGTTCCTGGCTTACTCCTACGAAGCTCTGGGCCGGGCAGACGAGGCATTACCTCTACACCGCCGCATCGCTCAACTATTCCCGATGCCGGGCACCCTTAAGGAGGGTTATGAGCACACTGTATCTGACGGAACTTGACACGGATAAAACAGCGACCATCAGATCGATAGAGGGAGGCATCGGCGCGGCAGCGCGGCTGGAATCCATGGGTATCCGGGCCGGGGTCAGGATAACCAAGATCAGCGCGCATTTCTGGAAAGGGCCGGTCACCGTGCTGGTCGGGAAATCAAAGGTCGCGATCGGCCACGGCATGGCGCAAAAAATAGTGGTAGAGGTCTGCTCAATATGAGCCATGAAAAAGAAATACTGCTGATGGGAAACCCGAACGTGGGAAAAAGCGTGATCTTTTCCCGCCTGACCGGGGCCAGGGTAACGATATCCAATTATCCGGGGACCACGGTCGGGTTCAGCCAGGGCGAGATGAAGCTCGATGAGAGTGAAAGGGCCATGGTTATTGACGTCCCCGGTGTATATAACCTGGAACCCGTCAGCAAGGCCGAAGAAGTGGCTGTTGAGATGCTTGAAAAGGGCGGGGTAGTGGTGAACATCGTTGACGCCACCAATCTGGAAAGGAACCTGTTCCTGACGCTTGAGCTGCGCGAACGCGGTATCCCTGTGGTGGTCGCGCTGAACATATGGGACGAAACACGCCATAAAGGCATCGAAATAGACGTCAACACCCTGGAACACGAACTCGGCATCCCGGTCGTGCCCACGTGCGGCCTTACGGGCGAGGGGATAAAGGAACTGGTCGAAAAGATAAAGACCGCGAAGAACAGGGGTTTTCCCGCGCTCAACCGTGAACAGAAATGGGAGGAAACAGGCCGCATAGTGAGCGTCGCGCAGAAACTGCACCACCACCATCACACGTTGCTCGAGCGGCTGGAAGACGTGACCATACGGCCTGTCACCGGGTTGCCCATAGCGGGCCTGGTCGTGTATCTGTCTTTTTCCGTTATACGGTTCCTCGGCGAAGGGATGATCGAATATCTGACCACCCCCTTGTTCGAGAAAATATGGCTTCCCCTGATGGCCGGCCTCAGCTCGTTCCTGGGCGGCGGCGGACTGGTACATGATATCCTGATCGGCAGGCTCGTGAACGGGGGGATAGATTTCGGTGAATCCTTCGGCCTGCTCACAACCGGCCTTTATGTCCCGATCGCCGCTGTTCTTCCGTATATCATCAGTTTCTATCTGATCCTCGGCATACTCGAGGATCTCGGCTATTTGCCGCGTCTTGCCACGCAGGTGGACAATTTCATGCATAAGCTGGGGCTGCACGGATATGCCATCATCCCTTTCATCCTGGGCCTTGGCTGTAATGTCCCGGGCGCCATGGCGCTCAGGCTGATGGAAGCAAGAAGGGAAAGGTTCATCGCGGCCACTCTTATGGCCATAGCGGTCCCCTGCATGGCGCAGATCGCGATGATAGTGGGGCTGGTCGGGGAAAGAGGCGGCCGGTACGTGGTAATGGTCTTTTCCGCTCTTTTCATGATCCTTGTGATCAAGGGCTTTTTCATGAACATGATCATGAAAGGGAAGAGCCCGGAGATACTGTGGGAGATCCCGCCCTACAGGATGCCGCAGCCCGGAGCGGTCATCAAAAAACTCTGGATGAGGGTAACCGGTTTTCTGAAAGAGGCCGTGCCGTACGTGCTGCTCGGCATTTTTATAATAAACCTTCTTTATTCCCTGAGAATATTCGATCTTCTGTCAAATGTTTTCGCGCCGGTCCTGAGCGGCCTGTGGGGCCTGCCGAAAGAGACCGTCTCCGCCATGCTTATCGGGTTCCTGCGCAAAGACGTCGCTGTCGGCATGCTCGGCCCTCTGGGGCTCACGACCAAACAGCTTGTCATCGCGTGCACGGTGCTCGCCGTTTATTTTCCGTGCATGGCGACCTTTGTCGTGATGCTCCGCGAGCTCGGGGTAAAAGACATGCTGAGATCAGCGGGCCTTATGATATTTACGGCCGTCGTGGTCGGGACGATCATGAACCTGATCTTACTATAGCCGGCCGGTTTAAGACAAGATGAACATACCGGAAAGACTCATCAATATCTGGCATG
>DAOVKF010000027.1 GCA_030631915.1 Candidatus Omnitrophota bacterium | reverse complement strand
TGATACCTTTAAAAAAATAGGGGAACTCTATGATGTGGAAGTCTGCAGGATACAGGCCGTCAGGAAGAACGGGAAGATCGTCAGCAGCACATGGCTTCGCAGACTGATAGCGGATGGAAAAATAAAAAAGGCCGGAGAGCTGCTAAGGCGTCCTGTGTCGGTTCTTGGCACCGTGGTCAGGGGGGATGATCGCGGTAAAAGGCTGGGCATCCCTACGGCCAATGTCGACCCTCATCAGGAAGTCATCCCTTTACCCGGAGTCTACGCGGTAAAGGTCGATGTTGACGGCAGAATATATGACGGGGTATTGAACATCGGGTTCAGGCCCACTTTTTACGGAAGAAGTTCCAAAAAGAGAAAGGAACCCGATATCGAGGTGCATCTGCTGGGATTTACCGGCCATCTCTACGGACGTCTCATCGAGATATTTTTCATTGAAAAGTTGAGACGCGAAAAAAGGTTCCGAAACGAAGCCGCGCTTCTCAGACAGATAGGCGTTGATAAAGAGCGCGCGAAAGCGGTTCTCGGCAGCCCCGCGATCCTGCGCAGGATAAAGCGATATAAGAATATATGAAGAAAGAGGCAGTGGGGAGGGTGTGCGTTGCAGGGTGCAGGGTGTAGAGGAGGATCCACACCGGACAAAGGGGTCCTGGTAGGAATATCCCGGAGCAGGCTCAGTGCGTTGTAGGGATGCCCCGGCGCAGTCAGGGCGGTTACAGGATCCGAAAATATATTTGCCTTTAAGGCTGGTTGATATTATACTAAACAGTCAAAGGCCTTATGGCGGGGGTGACGGAATGGTCAGGGAACCGGCAGTTGCGGGTCAGTTTTACGCGGCTGAAAAAAAACAGCTTGAAATATCCCTCGATGACATGATACGGGAGTGTCCGGAAAAGATAGATGCCATCGGCGCGGTATCGCCCCATGCCGGATACATGTATTCCGGAACGGTTGCCGGGCAGGTTTACGGGAGATTAAGCCCCAGGGATACCTACGTCATTTTAAGTCCCAACCATACCGGATCAGGCGCGCGTTTTGCCCTGAGCACGGAACCATGGCGGACCCCGCTTGGGGAAACAGGGATCGATCAGGACTTTGAGTCGGTCCTGCTGAAAAAGACGGCATTGCTGAAAAAAGACGCGGATGCTCACAGCCGCGAACATTCGATCGAGGTTCAGCTCCCGTTTATCCAAAGGATATCTCCTCAAGCGAAGATCGTCCCGATAACGGTGAAGTTCAGCGATCTGTCGGAATCGCGAGAGCTCGCCGAAGCGATAGCGTCGGCGTTGGTAGAAACAGGCCGCTCCGCCGTTATCATTGCCAGTAGCGATATGACACATTATGAAACGCGTGAAAGCGCGGCCAGAAAGGATCATATGGCCATTCAGAGGATGCTGGATATTGACCCCGAAGGTCTTTTGCGGACCGTCGAGAAAATGGACATTTCCATGTGCGGATATATACCCGCGGCCATAATGCTGCTATCGGCAAAAAAACTGGGGGCGAAAAAAACCGAACTCGTGCGGTACACGGACAGCGGCGGTGTTACAGGGGATACTTCGGAGGTAGTCGGTTACGCCGGGATAATCGTGTATTAGTCAGGAGTTAACGACTAAAAAAGATGAGATTGTTCAGAAAGAGAAAGACAGTCCTTGTCCTGGGCGGCGGCGCCGCGAGAGGATTATCCAATCTGGGCGTCCTTAAGGTCATGGAACGGCATTTCGGCCGTGATAACATGCCTTTTGACATGATGGTCGGCACCAGTATCGGCAGTCTCATCGGCGCGGCATACTGCGCGGGTACGCCTATTGATGAATTGGAGGAGGAAGCGGTTAAATTCGGATGGCCTACTCTGCTGGATCTGGGGTTTCACCCCACCGGGTTCATCAAGGGGGATAAGCTGGAGAACATCATCACCGAGATGATAAGAAACAAAGGGTTCGATGATCTCAGGATCCCTTTTGCGGTGACTACTACGGATATCGAGACAGGCCAGGAACTGGTCCATACTTCAGGGGACCTGATAAGGTTAGTAAGAGCAAGCTGTTCCTGGCCGGGATTTTTTTCTTCGGTCAGGATCGATGGCAGGTTGCTCGCGGACGGCGGCCTGCGGAATACAATACCGACCAAAGCCGCCTATGGGTTCGGCGCCACGTTCGTCATTGCCGTAAACCCGGGTTTCGCGGTAAAAAACCAGAAGATCGATAACGCGCTGAAGGCACTGCTCCAGTCATTCCAGATCATGGGGGACGAGCTGAACGCGTATCAGGCCAGAGCCGCTGATGTCGTGATCAAACCGGTACTCAAGGATATCGATCAGTTCGATTTTGATAAGGCCGCCTTTATAATCCAGCAGGGAGAGACAGCCGCTGAAAAACAGGTTAAAAAGATAAAACGCAGACTTATTTTTCGTTTATAGTCTGCAATACTCCGTAAAGGCAGGAGCACGGCAAACGACCGTTACTTCAGCCCGTAATAACGGAAAAGGGGTGTTGAGCAAGATGAATAATGACGTAAAAGCGGATTTTACACTTTTAATTTCAGGACTGCTGGCCGAAGGCATGGTCGCCCTCGGCGTGATGAAAGACCCCACGACGCAGAGAACGGAGAAAAGACCGAAGCACGCCGCCTATGTGATCGATATACTGGACATGTTGAAACAGAAAACATCCGGCAATTTGGCGGAGGAAGAGGCTAAGGTCCTGGAGCAGGGGGTGCATCAATTAAGGATGATCTATATCGCGGAACTGAACCGGCCGCCGGAGGAAAAAGCGGCGGATCAGCCAATGCCGCCTCCGCCGGAGAACGAACAGGGAAAAGAGGAAAAAGCTCAAGAAGGGACGGGGGGAAGTTGAAGAAAAAGTTTTTGATATCGCTCAAGATCGCGGTAAGTTTCGGACTGCTCGGAGGGCTGTTCTGGCTCATGAGAAAGGACGCGGGGGATATCCTGGCGATCATCTCTTCTGCTGATCTCAGATGGCTGGCGGCAGCGCTGGTCATCCTTATCTGCAACATGGCCACGATAGCATTTCGCTTGAAAATAGTTTTTCACGGGGAAAATCTTAACCTTCCCTTTGGAGAGGCCCTGAGATTGAATTTCATAGGTTATTTTTTCAACAATTTTATGCCCACGGCTGTTGGCGGGGATATTATGAAGGCCCATTGCGCGGGCAGCTACACCAATAGCCGTATGCGGTCCTATGCCAGCGTAATGATGGACAGGGTGATAGGGCTTTATTCTTTTTTGATCGTTGCGGCGATCGCGCTGATCGCAGACAGGGGCAGGTTTCAGATCGCGTCGATCAGGTTCATAGTCTTTTCATTCTTGATCTGCGGTATAGCGGCATTTGTTGCCGTGACCAATAAGAAAATCGCCGATATACTGGAACGCTTTTTCCTGAGGATAAAACTGGGCGGGCTGGAGAAGCGCCTGGACTCACTCTATAAGCTGGTCCATGATTACAGGAACAGGCTGGACATTGTCGGTAAATCCCTCCTGGTCTCCCTGGTCTCTCAGAGCATGTATTTTATTGTGATATATATATATTTTTATTCCATGGGCACTAAAATAAGCATCGGGCATGTCTTCCTGATCATGCCCGTGGTTACGTTTATAACCATGATACCGTCGATCGGAGGTCTTGGCGTCAGAGAAGGCGCGATAGTCGCGTTCTTTTCCCCTTTGGCCGGGAAAGAGACCGCTTTTGCCGTCAGCCTGCTTTTGCTGTGCGCACTTTTTGTTATAAGCGTTATCGGCGGTATTTGTTATTTGCACTGGAGCTTGTCGAAGAAGCGAAAAAAACCAGAGGACGCGGATCGTCACGGATAAGGTAAAGCGGAAAGATCCGCGGCCGGCCGCGTGAAGGGGGGAGACTCATGACAAAGGTGCTTGTGATACACGGACCCAACCTGGATATGCTTGGCAGAAGGGAAAGGCAGATCTACGGGACAGACACGATAGAGAATATCAATAATGAGATAAGCCGCATCGCCGTCTCGGAAGGCGCTGACTGCGAATTTTATCAGTCCAATCACGAGGGGGATATAGTCGAAAAGATCGGACATTCGGATGTGCAGGGTATTTTGATAAATCCCGCCGCCTACACTCACACGAGCCTGGCGATCCGTGATGCGTTAAGCGCAAAAGAGATCCCTGTTGTAGAAGTGCACCTGTCTAATATTTATGCCAGAGAGGAATTCCGGCACAAATCCCTTATTGCTCCGGTAGTGACCGGTCAGATAAGTGGATTCGGCAAAAACAGTTACACGTTCGGATTGAAGGCCCTGCTGGGGGCGATCCATGCGAAATGAGGTATCCCGAAGGAACAGCCTTCTAAAAAAAGCGCGCGGAAAGATAGCAGGCCCGGCATCGGAAGCCGTTCTCGTAAGTGACAGATATGATATATCTTACCTGACAGGTTTTTTCACGGCAGGGGCCATGATAATGCTGTCCGCAAAAGGCCGCCCGGTCTATTTTGTGGACAGCATGAATCATGACCTGGCCCGGAAAATGCTGGACGGTATAGAGATCGACCTTAAAGCCGGTTCTCTCGTGAAGGAATTGAGCGGATGTGTCCGGGACCGGGGCATAAAAAAGCTGGGGATAGATGAGGATAATCTTCCCGCTTCGATCTATACGCGTCTGTCAGGAACGGGCAGGAACCTGAAAATATGGCGGGCGCCCGGTATTGTGAGAAAAATGCGCGCGATAAAAGGCAGGGAAGAGATAGAGATAATGAGAAGAACGGCCGGAGAGACCGTCCGTATATGGAAAGACATGAAAAAGCGTATTTCGCCCGGCATGTCCGAGCTGGAACTGATGACCATGCTCGATATCAGCATCCGGAGCCGCGGTTATGATAACTCTTTCCCGGCCATAATCGCGGTCGGGGAAAACAGCGCTTATCCTCACGCTATTCCCTCCGACAGGAAACTCGGTCGTGATGAACATGTCCTGATCGATTTTGGGATACGCTTCAGGGGTTACTGTTCGGACTTGACAAGAATATGGGCGAAAGGTAGAATAAACCGCAAAATCAGGGAGTTGGAAAAATTCGTTGACTGTGTCCGCGACAGGACCCTGAAAAGGCTTAAGCCCGGCGCGGATATCGGTTCGCTGGTTAAACGCGCGAATAAGTTTTTTTACGATAATGACTTAGGAAAGTATATCCTCCACGGTCTGGGCCATGGCGTCGGCCTGGATATCCACGAGATCCCTTTTTTGGGAGAGGCGTCCGGGGAAAGGCTCAGGAAAGGCATGGTCGTGGCGATCGAGCCGGGTCTTTATATGCCCGGTGTGGGAGGTATACGCAAAGAGGACATGGTTTTAATAACCGCGAAAGGCTGCGAGGTGCTGACGCAATGATAAACGCGAAACAATTACGGCAGGGGATGATCATAAAATACAATGAGCAGCTCCATCAGGTTATGGAGGCGCAGCATTACAAGCCGGGTAAAGGAGGCGCTTTTATAAGGTCGAAACTCAAGAACCTTTCCACAGGATCGATCATTACCGGAACATTACGGCCGGAAGATACGTTCGAAGAAGTCTTTATCGAACAAAAGCAGATGCAATATCTGTATAAGGACGATCTTGGATACTGCTTTATGGACGAAGATACGTTTGAGCAGATGCATATACCCGCGGAGAAGATCGGGGAGGCGGTCGAGTATTTCAGGGAGAACATGACCGTTACCGCGAACATATATGACGGGGGGATATTAACGGTCACGCCGCCTGTCCATGTAGTGCTTAAAATAGTCGAGACCGAGCCGGGGCTCAGGGGGAACACCGTGAGCGGGGGCAGCAAGCCCGCTACGCTTGAAACAGGCAAAGTCGTGAAAGTCCCTTTATTCGTGGAAAAAGGAGAGCTCATAAAAGTTGATACCCGCACGGGTGAATATGTTGAAAGAGCGTAGACAGTCCCGAAGGACCGCGGCCTCCGGCTTGTCCTGAGCCTGTCGAAGGGCCGCGAACTCAAAGCTGATCACGAATCGCAGAAAGAAGGAAGGATTATGAATACAAAGAAGCTCCAGGAGCTTGTTGAATTGATGAACAGCAATGACCTTGCCGAGATCGAGATCGAGCAGGATGGGACAAAGATAAGACTTATTAAAAGGCCTCAGGGTATCGTGGAACAGCGTGTCTTTAACCTTCCAGCGGGCCAGCCGGCACAGGCGCCGCCGCCCGATGCGACAGCCGGAGGGATAGAGGAGGAGACAGGGGCTTTACTGAAGGTTGAATCTCCGATGGTGGGGACGTTTTACAGGTCCTCGGCGCCGGAGGCCGATCCTTATGTCCGGATAGGGGACATGGTCCATAAAGGCGATGTCCTTTGTATCGTGGAAGCCATGAAATTGATGAATGAAGTGAAGTCGGAGTTTGACGGAAAGATCACGAACATACTCGTGGAAAACGCCGAACCCGTGGAGTTCGGACAGACGATGTTTTTGGTAGAATCTGCTTGAGGCGATAATGTTCTCAAAGATATTGATAGCCAATAGAGGCGAAATAGCGCTGCGGATCATCCGCGCGTGCAGGGAAATGGGGATAACGACCGTGGCGGTTTATTCGGAAGCCGACGCGGAATCCCTTCATGTCAGATTCTCTGATGAAGCTATATGCATAGGCAGGCCCGCGCCGGCAGACAGTTATCTCAATATACCCAATATCATAAGTGCGGCGGAGATAACGGATGTCGAGGCCATTCATCCGGGGTATGGTTTTCTGTCTGAAAACGCGCATTTCGCGGAGATATGCGAGTCCTGTAATATCAAGTTTATCGGTCCGTCGTCGGAAAATATAAGGCTCATGGGTGACAAGATAACGGCGAAGGATACCATGAAAAAGAACGGGATACCGGTCATCCCGGGAAGCAGCGGAGTGGTGGCGTCAAAAGAGGAAGCGCTTAAAGCGGCCAGAAAGATAAAGTATCCAGTGATAATAAAGGCTTCCGCCGGGGGGGGCGGAAAGGGGATGAGGGTTTGTCATAATGATGTCCGTCTGATCAGCGCTTTTTTAACGGCCCGGAGCGAAGCTGAGACGGCTTTTGGCAACCCGGAGGTTTATATGGAGAAATATATCGAGGAGACGCGTCATATTGAATTTCAGATCCTCGCTGACGAGAGCGGAAATGTCGTTCATCTGGGGGAAAGGGACTGCACGGTCCAGCGCCGGCACCAGAAATTGATAGAAGAAGCCCCCTCGCAGGCAATAACCGGAAAGCTCCGGAAAAAAATGGGGGACGCCGCCGTAAAAGCGGCGAAAGCGGTTAAGTACAGGGGGGCAGGGACCGTTGAATTTCTTCTCGAGGGCGGGGATTTCTATTTTATGGAGATGAACACCCGGATACAGGTCGAACATCCGGTTACGGAGACGGTCACCGGCATAGACCTGATCAAGGAACAGATCAGGATCGCAGCCGGGCAGAAACTGCCGTTCAGGCAGGAGGATATCAAATCCAGGGGATGGGCCATTGAATGTCGTATAAACGCCGAGGACCCTGAGAATGATTTCTGTCCCTCTCCGGGCAGGATATCCAGGTTGTATGTGCCCGGCGGTCCCGGCATACGTGTTGATACGCATGTATATGCGGGATATACCATAACCCCGTTCTATGATTCCATGATAGCCAAACTCATAGCCCGCGGACGGACCCGTAAGGACGCGATAAATGTCATGTGCAGGGCCCTTGACGAACTGGTGGTAGAACCGATCAAAACGACCGCGGGTTTTCATAGAAAGGTATTAAGAGACTCTGATTTTCAAAGAGGCAACATCTCTACGCGCTTTGTGGAAAAGTTTTTCTCAAAAGCCGAAGCCTGACAACAGAAACTGACGCTAACAACTTATAACTGACGTCTAACGACTAATAGCCGGCGGCAAAGGAGGGTCCCATGCGTTTTCTGAAAAAAATAGGGATGATGGTGTATATGATACTGATGCTGGCAGCCGGATCACTGGTGTTTTTTATCTCGCTGGACATTGTCCCTGTCGAACAGTGCGCGGGAGCGCTTAACATTCTCCACGGGTCTATGGGCTGGCAGATAGTCATGTGGGCAGTAAGCGCGATATTTATTATAACCGGTATAATCACTCCTATCCGCGTGGCCAGAACCATAAGGAGCGGCAGGATGATAAAGTTCCAGAATCCTGACGGCGAAGTGACGATTTCCATTTCCGCGATCGAGGATTATGTCGGCAAGATCGCCAGGGACATCCCGGACATAAGCAATGTTCGCTCCCGGGTCAGTTTTGGAAGAAAAGGCATCAATATCGTCAGCGATGTTACCATAGCGGCCGGCACCAACATCCCGGAGATCACCGAGAAGATACAGATGGAGGTCAGGAACAAAGTGCAGGTCATGCTGGGCGTGGAAGAAAAGATAACCATGACCATGTACATAAGCAAGATCATGGGGAATATCCCGGAAAACGAGGGACAACATCACGGAGAGCCTGAGCCGGAACGCGTTCCGTTCCGATAGGGGGAAGCATTATGACCGATGCCGGAATGGTTGAAGGTATTTTAAAAGAGAGCATCAGGGCCAAAGAGGATTTTCTGGCGGATGGCGGCACAGTATCCGGAATAAACCGTGCCGCGGAGACCCTGATCGGCTGTTACAGGCGCGGCGGGAAGGTCATTGTTTTCGGGAACGGCGGGAGCGCAGCCGACAGCCAGCATATGGCGGCGGAACTTGTCGGCAGGTTCGAGAGAGAGAGGAAAGCGCTTCCATGCGTCGCCCTGAGCGCGAACGCGTCCAGCCTGACAGCCATTGGGAATGACTACGGTTTCGATAAGGTCTTCAGCCGGCAGATCGAAGCCCTGATCAGGCCCGGCGATGTGGCGGTGGCCATATCCACCAGCGGCAATTCCCCGAACGTCATTGAAGGCGCGCGCGCGGCAAAGAAGAACAATGTCCCGGTTATAGCGCTTGCCGGCAGGGACGGCGGAATACTGGCAGGCATGGCCGATGTGCCGATCGTGGTAAAACATCAGAACACCGCGCGGATACAGGAGGTGCATATTTTGATAATCCACATACTCTGTAAATTAACGGAGGACGCCCTTGGCCGGGATGATGACCGCTAAAATAAAGTCCCGGGACGCTCGTGCCGGTAGAATACGGAAGGCGAAAGAAGATGGAGCGACAATAGGGTTCACTAACGGATGTTTTGACGTGCTGCATCTGGGGCATGTGCGGTATCTCAGGAGCGCGAAGCAGGAGTGTGATGTTCTGATAGTCGGCGTGAACAGTGACGATTCCGTAAGACGGCTGAAAGGCGAAGGGCGCCCGGTCAATAATGAGCGGGCCAGGATGGAGGTCCTTGCCGCGGTAGAATATGTGGACATTGTGACCCTTTTTGCGGAAGATACGCCGGAAACACTGATAGAGTCCCTGACACCGCAGATACTGTTCAAGGGGGGGGATTGGAACGAAGATTCCGTTGCGGGCGCGCGTCACGTGAAGTCGCGCGGCGGAAAAGTCCGGATACTTCCCTACGAGGAAGGTTACTCGACAACGGACATCATCACACGACTCATGACACACGACTCACGACACACGACTAACGACTAACGGGATATTAACCATGGACAAAGGCGTATACAGAATACTGGACGCGAATCTGAACAGGGTAATGGAGGGCATACGGGTATGTGAGGATATTGTCAGGTTTTCATCGAACGATGAAGTGCTGACATCGAAATTAAAGGCTTTCCGGCATGATGTATTCATTGCCGTCAAGGACCTGCGCAAGGAGCATTTGCGGGAGCTTGTCTCTTCCAGGGATACAAGGGACGTGGGCATTAAGAGCTCGAATTCAGAGAAAAGGAGGGAGAATCTTGTGGACCTGTTTCTGGCTAATACCCAGCGGGGCAAGGAATCCCTGAGGGTCCTTGAAGAAGTATTGAAGCTTTTCGATCAGGAGTTGTCACAGAAATTCAAAAGATTCCGGTTTAAGCTCTATGAAATCGAAAAAACAGCTGTTAAAGACCTGGAAGATCTATCCGGTTCTCGATAACCGCATGTTCCCGGAGCAAGGAAGATTCGTAACTAAATTCCTGGAGTTGATCGACAGCCCGGTCGATGCCATACAGTTACGCCTCAAAGACCTGAAAGACGCTTCGCAATTCCGCGCGGCAAGAATGATGGTCCGGGAAGCCGGGAAGAAGAATATCCCGGTTATAATGAACGACAGGCCGGAAGCGGCGCTCGCTCTGGGATGCCGGGGGGTCCATCTGGGTAAAGACGATATCCCGGTTTCAATAGCGAGGAAAATACTCGGTAGCGCGGCAATGATAGGACGCACGATCAGGGATAAAAAAGACCTTTTTGCCGCGGGTTCGCAGGATTACGACTACGCGGCGGTCGGGCCGGTATTCTATTCACCGGTCAAGGCAGGCCTGGAACAGATCTCTTTTTCAGCCATCAGGGAGATCTGCAGGGTTTCGAAAAAACCGGTCGTGGCTATCGGAGGCATAAATAAAGATAACGTGAGAGCGGTCATGGCGGAAGGGATAAGGACCGTGGCTTTTATGCGTTACGGTGTCTCCGGAAAGAACGTGAAGAGGGAGATCGAAGAATTGCGAAAGATCATGTCAACAGAAGGCAAAGGGTGAAGATGATAAAAGTCCCGTTAAAACTCATAAAAGAGGCCGCGAAGAGAGAAGACGCCGCTGTTTCGGACATAAAGAAAGGGGTATTGTCCGGGCAGATAGTCGTGCCGAAGAACAGAGGCCACAGTATCTCCAGGCCGTGCGGCATAGGTAAGGGTATGACGACAAAAGTGAACGCGAACCTGGGATTGTCTCCGGGGCATTCCGGCATGGACATGGAACTCAGAAAGATGAAGATCGCTGTCAGGGCCGGGGCCGATACTGTGATGGATCTCTCAACAGGGCCGTTCCTTCAAAAACTCAAAAAAAAGTTACTGTCCGAGTGCCCGGTCCCGCTCGGCACGGTCCCTGTCTACGAACTGGCAAGCGCTGCCGGAAAAGATTTTTCTTCTCTGAAGGAAGGGGACTTTGTTGAAATAGTGGAAAAGCAGGCGGAAGAAGGCGTGGATTTTTTTACCATACATGCCGGGTTGACCCTTGAGGCCGTGCGTTTCGCGAAAAAAGATCCGCGTATCATAAACATAGTGAGCAGGGGAGGGGCCCTTCTGGCGTCATGGATGGATGAAAACGGCCGCGAGAATCCTTTTTTATCTCAGTTTGACAGGATACTGGATATTTGCAGGCGGCATGATGTTACTTTAAGCCTGGGGGACAGCATGAGGCCCGGAGCTATCGCGGATGCCACGGACCATTTACAGATACAGGAATTGCTCGTTCTCGGCGACCTTCAGAAAAGGGCCTTCACCCGGGGTGTCCAGTCCATGATCGAGGGCCCCGGGCACCTGCCGCTTGACCAGATCGAATCCAACGTCAAGGTGCAGAAAACCCTGTGTCACGGAGCGCCTTTTTATGTCCTCGGACCTCTGGTCACGGACGCGGCTCCCGGTTATGACCATATAGTGTCGGCGATCGGCGGCGCTATCGCCGCCTGGCACGGGGCGGATTTTCTGTGCTACGTGACACCCGCTGAACATCTGAAACTGCCGGACGCCGAGGATGTCCGCATGGGTGTTATCGCTTCCAAAATAGCCGCTCATGCCGCTGATATAGTAAAGGGGATCCCGTCCGCGGCTGAAAGGGATAGAGAGATATCAAAAGCCCGCGCCAGGAGGGACTGGAAAACGCAGTTCAGGCTTTCTCTTGACCCCGGTATGCCTGAAAAGGTCAGAAAAACGGCGGAGCCTGAAGAAAAGGACGTCTGTACCATGTGCGCGGAATTCTGTCCGATCAGGATAACGGAGCGAAGTTTCGCTCTCAAGGCCGGCAGGAGCGGAAAGGTCGGGGCGAAAAAGCCGCGTGGTCAAAGATCCGCACGGGGTAAGAAGGCATGAGAGTTACGGTAATAGGGAGCGTGGCGCTTGACACTGTTGAGACACCTTACGGGAAACGCGAGGATGTGCTCGGGGGTTCCGCCTCGTACGCGTCTTTAAGCGCTTCTTTTTTTGCGCCGGTCAATCTCATAAGCGTTGTGGGCACGGATTTCCCGAAAAAATATCTGGCCGCGTTCAGGAAGCGGGATATTGATGTTACAGGCGTGGAAACGAAAGAGGGAAAAACGTTCCGCTGGAAAGCGCGGTATCCCGCCGATCTCAGTCACGCGGAAACCCTGGCCACCGGCTTGAATGTCTTTACGGACTTCAAGCCGTCCATACCGCCGAACATAAGTTCGAAAGACAGCCTGCTCCTGGCTAATATAGACCCGGAGCTTCAGGACAGGATATTCAGAAGCGTAAAACCGGAGGGCATTGTGGCCTGTGACACGATGAACCTCTGGATAGAGCGCGAGAAAAAAGCCCTGACCAGGCTTCTAAAGAAAGTCGATCTGTTCCTTTTGAACGACGCTGAAGCCCGCCAGTTCTCGGGCGAGGAGAACCTCATGGACGCTGCCAGGCACATAGCGTCAAAGGGCGCCAGAATGGTCGTGATCAAAAAAGGGGAACACGGGTCGCTGTTCTTTTCGGGCGGCGTATGTTTCGTTGTCCCGGCATATCCCCTTCAGGCCGTAAAAGACCCTACGGGAGCGGGTGATACTTTTGCCGGAGGCATGATGGGGTATCTTTCGCGGAGATCAAAGATCACGGATAGGGACTTGAGAAGGTCGTTGGTATATGGTAGCATATTAGCGTCATTTGCCGTGGAAAGGTTCAGCGTGGATGGATTACTGAAGACTTCTCCGGAAAAGGTCAACGACAGATACAGGCATTTCAGAAGCCTTACAAAATTCTAGCGAGCGTGGTTCAATGGTAGAACTCCAGCTTCCCAAGCTGGTGACGGGGGTTCGATTCCCCTCGCTCGCTCCATCTCCCAACTCCATGACTCCCCTGACCCTTGACCCTGCAACGCACTGCGCCTGCTCCGGGGTATTCCTACCAGAAGCTTGAAAACTTCTACAACCTATGGTGCCCGTTTAAACTTTATTTTTCCAGGCCCGGCCGCGTCGGAATAGTAGTAACGTGTGACGTTCAAGCTTCTGTACGGAACACCCCGGAGCAGCCTTCCCATAACTCCCATAACTCCCATAACTCCCATAACTCCCAAAAAAGGGGACGGTTCCCTGCGATTACCCGGTGAGCTGCTTCGTGGACTGTCCCCATTTTCTTTGTTCTTCCGGCCCCTGCCCAGTCCGTCGCGCTATAACCCAGTCACCTCCAGGTGGCAACAGGTAAAGAGTGTTAAATATAAAAAAGTAAGCAGTAACCCCTTGCATTTCACCTGAAATAAGGTATACTTAAAGTGTCAGTCAAGAGTTTTGCAAAGTTTTTAAAAAAGGCAAAGATAAAAAAGGAGACAGAGATGAAAACGAAAAGAACAAAAAACACGGGGTTTGCCATGGCAGTTATGGCAGTAATGGTTGTCCTGGTCATGGCATGGGTGGTGGTCATAGCGCCAGTCCCGGAGGCCAATGCCGATGAATGGTG
>DAOVKF010000067.1 GCA_030631915.1 Candidatus Omnitrophota bacterium | reverse complement strand
TATCTGGGATGAAAAGGGCAGCATAGAATCGCAGATATTCGATACTACTCTAAGCGCGCCCCAGTATAGTGAGATCAAATGGTCGGAAAACCGTCCCGGAGGGACCGACATACTGTTTAAAGTGCGTTCTTCCGGAGATGAATATATGGCAGGGGCAGCGGATTGGGATTCCATAACCGGATCCGGTATCAATCCTCATTCGTTGTCTATCGGCAACGGCGGGTATGTGCAGTTTTTAGCGGAATTGTCAGCCGAACCTTTCTGGAAAACGTCCACGTCAACGCTCAGCAATGAGAATTATGTCAAGGAGCAGGTGGATCACTACCCGGTTCATGATTTTCCCAGGGATGGCAGCGGGGAATCGTACATAACGGGTATCTACTCGACATGGATAGACGATGTGGAGATAGATTGGCCCGGGGCAGAGCGTATGTGCACTATTACCGGCTATGTCGCGAAGAAGAACAGCTATGGACAGGCAAAGGTCACGGTTGACGGAATGGATACTGTCAAGACCCTCAGCGTGCATGTTAAGGTATTGAAGGAAATACACGGGCAGGCCATTGTGGAGGAGAATTTTGTGGGGGTGAGTCCGAGAAACACCGGAAAGTGAAGACGATGAAGAGAATGTTATCGCGTGGCGTGAAAGACCAGAAAGGGCTGATCCTGATCCTGGTGCTGTTTTTTGTGGCGCTTATGGCCCTGGGCACATTGTCATTATCGACAATGATACAGCGTGATGTCAGACTTATCCGGAGGCTCAAGGAACAGGAGCAGGCGCGTTTTATAGCTGAGGCGGGAATAAACCACGCGTTAGCTAAAATAAAGACCGGCGGCTTTGCCGCACGCTCGGATTTTACCGGTACCCTGGATACGGGAACTTATAATGTCACGTTCTCCGATATCGGCGGCAGGTATCTTGTAACATCGACAGCGGCGGTTTCAGGGGTCCCCGCAGTCGTGTCAGCGGAGATAGTCGATAATACGCCCACAGCGCTGAATTATTTCTCCGGAGCTGGAAATGACATAAAGATAAACTCACTTGTGGCCACTGCTTCTATCGCGGGAGATATACATGCCAACAACAATGTTTACCTTAAGGCAGGGCCGATGCTCGCGTGGTTAAGGATTACCGGCGATGCGTCAGCGACGGGCATTGTCAAGGAAGGGACAAGATACGATCAGGGCGCAAAGGACTGGTGGGATAACCATGTCGTGATCAATGGGGACGCGGACGACACGGCTACGGTATTTGAGGGTATGAGCAGAATAACTTTCCCGACGTTTATTTACGCGCGGTATAAAGAGGCGGCCATGGATTCCGGCGATTATTACAACTCGGACCAGACGTTTGATTCTCAGACGCTTTCTCCGGCGAACGGGATAGTTTACGTTGACGGGGATGTGACCTTTAAGGGCCCGTGTACCTTGAACGGCGGGATCATCGCGGATGAGATCCGTGTAATAGGGTCAGGGACACTGTCACAGAACAAAATCGGCAACAAAAATATTATCATGGCCAAGACCGGGAATATCCGCGTTTCCGGACGGCTCCATACAGAGGAAGCCCTGGTATATGCGGCACAGGACGTAAAATCGCATCAGGTGCTTTCTGAAATAGATATCAACGGTATTGTGCTGGCGAGGAGGGATATCAGAATGTGGAATGTTGTCACCAGTATCAATTATAAGTATGTGTATATCACTCCGGACGATATGATGGGCGAAGACGGCAAAGACCTGTTTTATCTTGTCAGCTGGAACCGCTGACCCTTGACAGAAAACACCGCTTTTGATAATATTAATCCGCCAGGCGTGTTTGGAACCATTTCTTATTTGTTCAAATAACGGGAGAGAAGATAATGTACGCGATAATAGAACTGTGCGGTGAACAGGTCAGGGTCGAAAAGAACGACAGATTCACGGTCAATCGCATCAGCGGGCAGGAGTCCGAAATTCTCAAGGTTGAGAACGTTCTGTTCGGGAAAAAGGGCAACAAGCACTATACCGGGGACCCGTACGTGAAAGACGCGTATGTGGAGTGTGAGATCCTCGGTGACAAGCGCGGTAAGAAAATAATCGTATTTAAATACAGGGAAAGAAAGAGCTCCCAGTCAAAGAAAGGGCACAGACAGGACCTCACTGAGCTCAGGGTGAAGGATATCCACTTTGAATAGCAGGGGCACAACACATAACTAGCGAGCGATAAGACAAGGAGAAAGCATGGCCCATAAGAAAGGACAGGGTTCGTCACGCAACGGGCGGGAATCAAATGCGCAGAGGCTCGGCGTTAAGAGCTCCGGCGGGCAGAAGATCAGCGCCGGGAGTATTATCATAAGGCAGAGAGGGACCCGTTACAGGCCGGGGCTCAATGTCGGAAAAGGCAGGGATGATACGCTTTTTGCCAGATGCGAAGGCATCGTCACTTTTGACGGCAAGCGGGTCGTGAACGTTATTCCCGAATAAGTTTCATGCGAGATACCCATGGTGTCTCCCATGGGAAGCAAAAGACGGACGCGGATGAAGCTTATAGACCGGGCAAAGATCTATGTGAAAGGCGGTTCGGGCGGTAAAGGATGCCAGAGCCTGTTCAAGGATATATTCCATCGGAAGGGTGTCCCTGACGGCGGGAACGGGGGCGATGGCGGCGATATAATCCTGAAAAGCGATACCAACCTTCAGACCCTTCTTGATTTCAGGTACAATCAGCATTTCCGGGCGGGCAACGGCGCGCATGGCGGTTCTAACAATAAGAACGGCAAAAGGGGATTTGACCGGGTCGTGAAAGTTCCGGTAGGGACCATAGTAAAGGACGCCGCGTGCGGCCTTGTCATGCGGGACCTTAACCGGCCGGGAACAGGGATCACGGTCGTCAGGGGCGGCGCCGGCGGAAAAGGCAATAGCGGCCGCAGAGACGCGACCCCGGGGGAGCCGGGCGAGGAAAGAACGCTGGTCCTTGACCTGAAACTTATCGCGGATGCGGGTGTGATCGGTTTGCCCAACGCCGGCAAATCCACCCTGGTATCACGCATATCAGAGGTCCATTCGAAGATAGCGCCGTATCCGTTCACTACAAAGAGCCCCAGGCTCGGTGTTGTCAGATTTCATGATGATTCTTTTGTTGTCGCGGACATGCCGGGGTTGATAGAGGGGGCTCATACCGGCCGTGGTCTCGGCGACAGGTTCCTCCGGCACATAGAAAGGACCGTTATCCTGGTTCATCTTGTGGATATGGCCCCCCTGGACGGATCGGATCCCGCTGACAATTATTTTAAGATCGAGAAAGAGTTACGGCAATATGATGAGAGTGTGGCGGATAAACCCCGCATAGTAGTGGCGGGTAAAATGGACCTGTCTGATTCAGGGAGGTCTCTGGAAAGGTTCCGAAAGAGGACCGGGAAACGGGTATTACCCGTTTCCGCTGTTAAAGGTGATGGGCTGGGGGAGCTCATAAAGACGATTTACGGGAAAATAAAAGATGTCAAAAAAGAATTCGAAGAGGATAACGGTCAAGATCGGGACCAGGGTGCTTACGGATAGCCGCAACGAGATAGACCGGCGGATAATAAGCGATCTTGCGGCCCAGGTCTCCGAACTGATGAACAGCGGCACAGACGTTATTGTCGTTTCTTCAGGGGCCATAGGAGCGGGGCTGGGGCTGTTGAAGCTTGATAAAAAACAGAGATCTCTTTCCGAACTTCAGGCCGCCGCCAGTGTGGGGCAGAACCATCTTATGGATATCTATAACGAGTATCTCGGAAAGAACGGGTACATAGCAGGCCAGATACTGCTCACGCAGGAAGATTTTAACGACAGGAGGAGGTTCCTGAACATCAGGTATACCCTTAATACGCTTCTGAAGCATAAAGCTGTCCCCGTGGTCAATGAAAATGATTCCATATCGACAGAGGAGATAAAATGCGGAGATAATGACCGTCTTTCCTGTCTGGTCGCGGACCTGGCAGCTTCGGATATGCTCATATTGCTGACGGATGTGGAAGGGCTGTATGACGACAGAGGACGCCTTATAGAACGGGTAGATGAGGTCACGGATGATATCAGGTCTTTTTGCCGCGGCAAGGGCTGTGAAGAAAGCGCGGGCGGCATGATGACCAAACTGGAAGCCGCGAGGAATGCCACCCGGTCCGGCATTACGTGTGTTATCGCGAACGGAAGGAAGAAAGACGTGATCCTGGACATCGCGCACGGCGGAAAAAGCGGCACTCTGTTTGAAGCCGCCGGCAGGAAGGTAAAGGCGCGTAAACGATGGATAGCCTATAGTATCAGACCCAGCGGCAGGATAATCGTGGATCCGGGCGCGGCAAAAGCGGTTGCGCAGGGCCGGAGGAGCCTTCTGCCGAGCGGGGTACTGGACACAGACGGAAAATTCATTGACGGGGATGTGGTCGATGTCGTGACGGAAAAAGGGGAACTGGTCGCCAGAGGCCTGACCAACTATTCTTCAGAAGAGATAGACCGGATAAAGGGCCTGAGGACAGACCGGATAGAGAAGGAACTCGGTCATAAGGATTACGACGAAGTCATACACAGGGATAATCTGGTTGTTGTGGAGGGATAGCCGTGGTTAACAGCAAGGGTCATGAGATGATCAAGGGCATAACCGGCAGGGCCAGGGAGGCCGCGAGAGAATTGAGCGTCCTTTCTACCGCGGGGAAGAACAGGATACTTCTCTCCATGGCGGATGCCATAGCCTTTGAGAGGGGCGAGATAAAGAAAGCCAATGAAGAGGATATCGCGAGGGCTGAACAGAACGGCCGGAGTTCCGCGTTTATGGACCGGCTCCGGCTGGATGATAAACGCATAGACGGGATGGCCCGGCAGGCGCGGGAAGTGGCAGGGCTGAAAGATCCCGTGGGCAGGGTCCTGGAGAGGCACGAGAGGCCCAACGGTCTGGTGATAAAAAAAGTGAGCGTCCCCATAGGCGTAATCGGCATAATCTATGAATCGCGGCCGAACGTGACCGCTGATTGCGTTTCATTATGTTTAAAATCCGGGAACGCGGTCATACTCCGGGGAGGCAGCGATGCCATGTGTTCGAATAAAGCGGTTTACCTTTCCATGAAAAAAGCCGCTTCGGCCCACGGGCTTCATGAAGGGGCTTTTATCCTTATTGAGGACACTTCGAGAACACTCGTAGACGCCATGCTTCAGGCTTCGGGCAGGATCGATCTTATAATGCCCAGAGGCGGCGAGTCGCTCATCCGGCAGGTTGCGGAAAAGAGCCGGGTGCCTGTCATTAAACACTACAAAGGGATCTGCCATGTTTATGTCGATGATGAGGCTGACCTGAATATGGCTGAAAAGATCTGTCTCAACGCGAAAGTGCAGAGACCCGGGGTATGCAATGCCATGGAAACCCTGCTGGTCCATGAGGGGATAGCCGGAGAATTTCTTCCGCGCATGGCTGAGAAACTGATAAAAGAGCATGTAAGATTAAAGGGGTGCGGAAGGACGGAGCGGATTCTCGCGGATAAAGATATAGAAGCTGCGACCGATGAGGATTTTGCCACTGAATATCTGGACCTGGTCCTGAATATCCGTGTCGTGAGCTCGGTGAACGAGGCCGTGGACCATATTTCCAGGTTCGGGTCCGGTCATTCCGACGCGATAGTGACGGAAAACACTGGAAAAGCCGAAGAATTCACCATGCGCGTTGATTCCGCGGCCGTTTACGTGAACGCTTCCACGCGGTTCACGGACGGCGGTGAGTTCGGCAAAGGCGCGGAAATAGGGATAAGCACTGATAAACTTCATGCCCGTGGCCCCATGGGGCTTGAAGAACTGACAACGTATAAGTATATCGTGACAGGCACCGGCCAGGTCAGGCCATAAGCACGACTTGGGGAGACGTCCCAAGTGGAAAAATGGCGGTAGCTGGTATGAAGACTGAGGTTCTGCTGCTAAGAGCATGGTTAACAATCGTTACCTCGCTGGTGATATGCGTATAGGTATGCTTGGCGGGACGTTCAACCCGATCCACATGGGACATCTGGCGCTGGCTCAGGAATGCCGGCGCTGTCTTTCACTGGATAAAGTGGTTTTTATCCCGGCATATTCACCGCCGCACAAAGACGTTGAATATCGCGTATCCGCTGTTGACAGGTTGAATATGGTCCACCTTTGTGTAGATGGGGATAGCGGGTTCGAGATATCCACTTATGAGATAGACAAGCAGGGCACGTCCTATACCGTAGAAACAATAGAGCATTTCAGGGATAAATACGGCCGCGACGCGCGACTTTTTTTCCTGACAGGTTCTGATTCGGCGAAGGACCTTTCAACATGGCGTGAAGTGGACCGTATCTTAAGCATGACGACATTTGTTATAGCTTCACGGCCCGGGTGGGATATGGATACTCTCTTTGATGAGAAGGTTACCCGTGTCCTTATTCCGCGGATAGATGTTTCATCCACTGTGGTAAGGGATCGTGTGAGGAACAATGAGCCGGTCGATCACCTGGTCCCTCCGGCCGTGGTCCGATATATACGCGAGAAAGGGCTCTATAAGGCGTCCGGGCCAAACGGAAATTCTTGACTTTTAATACAGGTATGATAAACTTAACCAGGGTTATGAAATATTAAACTTTCAATCGGAGGTGTTTGATGGCGGAAGGCTACTGTGTGAAATGTAAGGCGAAGAAAGAGATCAAGGACGCGCAAGAGGTCACAATGAAAAATGGCAGAAAGGCCATAAAGGGTTCTTGTCCTGATTGTGGGACAGGGATGTACCGGATACTGGGCAAATAATCAGGAAAGCAGGAATTTTCCTTTTGGATCCTGCACCTCTTTGCGTCGCATAACTGAGAGGGTTCGGGATAAAATCCGGCCATACAGTTCATGTTATTCCATGAATTACGGCCGCAGTAAATGTTGAACAGCACGCGTGGTTAGTAAAAAAACTGCAGGACGCGAAAAAGCACGGGCCATAGCAAAGCTCGCATCCGAGAAAAAGGGCCAGGATATCGTCCTGTTGGATTTACGAGAGCTCTCGAGCGTGTGTGACTGGTTTGTGCTGATCAGCGCAAGCTCTGCCCGCAGGGTCAATGCCATTTCCGAGTCTATTCAAGAAGGATTATCAAAGACACAATGTTTTCCTTTACACATAGAAGGACGGAATAATCCTTACTGGGTTTTGCTGGATTATGCCGACGTAGTGGTCCATATTTTTTATAAAGATGTGAGGGGCTTTTACGGGCTTGAACGGTTGTGGTCCGACGCTCCCAGAGAATATTTTGATGCAATATGTTCGGAATAGACATTTCGGAAAAAATCTCGAGAATCTTCATAAAATCAGCCCGGAAATATTTTCAGGATAAGCTTCCGCGTATACCCTTTCCCGAGGGGATCGAAGAGTGTTTACAGGCGACCAGGGATAAACAGCACGGAGACATGACTTCGAATATCGCGATGCGGCTGGCAAAAGCCGCGCATATGTCCCCTCTTGCCCTTAGCGAAGGCATAAAAAACACAATCCAGGATATGATAGTCAGAACCGGGTTTTCGGCTTACATCGACAGGATCGAGGCCAAAAGCGGGTTCATAAATGTCTGGTTCTCCGACAGGTATTACAGGGCGCTGCTTATGGATATCAGTAGACACAGAGGCCGTTTCGGGAGATCAGAGCACGGAAACGGGAAGCGGGTGAATATTGAATTCGTTTCGGCAAATCCGACCGGGCCGCTGACCATCGCGCACGGGAGACAGGCGGCTATCGGCGACTCCCTTTCTCGTATTTTAATGTTCAACGGGTACCGGGTTACAAAGGAATATTACCTGAATGACATGGGCCGGCAGATCGATCTTCTGGGCCGATCGGTCGAGGTCCGTTATCGCAACCTTTTCGGCAGGCCGGACAGTATGCCCGGGGACGGGTATATGGGGGATTATATCGAAGATATAGCGAGAGAGATAAAAACTAAAAAAGGCGGAAACCTCCTCAAACAGGGACCTGCTACCGGACGATTTTTCAAAAAGTACGCTGTTGATTATATGACCGGACTTATAAAAAAGGATCTCGCGGATTTCAGGGTCACATTTGACACCTGGACCAGACAGTCAAAGATCGAAGGCCGTGGAGATGTGGAAAAAGCGCTGAACGTGCTTGAGAAGAACGGCTACATATATGAAAAGGACGGGGCCAGGTGGTTCGCTTCCACGCGGTTCAAAGACGACAAGGACCGGGTAGTGGTGAAGAGCGATGGTTCATACACATACCTGGCGCCTGATATCGCGTATCATAACGACAAATATAAAAGGGGATACGGTGAATTGATAGACCTCCTGGGTCCGGACCATCACGGATATATCAAGAGGATGAAGGCGGCTGTTCAGGCTCTGGGGCATGAGGCCGGCACCCTTGATATACTGATAGTGCAGCTGGTAACCTTATTGCGCGGCG
>DAOVKF010000126.1 GCA_030631915.1 Candidatus Omnitrophota bacterium | reverse complement strand
TTCAATTAGCAATATGCTATACCATCGAGATCAAATCGGCTGAAACTATTAATACAAACTTCACGCGAAACATCGAATTATTCCGCAAATTCTTTATTGCGCAACTTCTTCCCTCTTGTGGCCAAACAGTAACTATACCTTAGCCAAAATATTATGAACCTGCAAGGACGGAGAAGGCCACGGACCGCTGCCGCGGAGCCGGGTCATCGTTTCGCGAGGAAGAATTTCTGGAGCACGGAACGGCATTCGGGTTCAAGGATGCCGCGGGTTACCTCGAGTGTATGGTTGAAAAGGGCCGGTCCCGTGAGATCTGTCACTGACCCGCACGCGCCTGTTTTCGGGTCCCGCGCGCCGAAGATCACGCCTTTAAGGCGCGCCAGTACGGCGGCGAACACGCACATGGCGCAGGGCTCGAGCGTGGCATAAAGGAGGCACCCGTTCAATCTTTCATTTTGGAAATGGGACGCTGCCTGGGTAATGACTATCATCTCCGCGTGGGCAGTGGGGTCCTTAAGCGTTTTTATCTGGTTATGCCCCCTGCCGATGATCCGGCCCTTGTGGACCATGACCGCGCCGACCGGGACTTCGCCCTCGGCGCGGGCTTTATCCGCCTCAACGAGCGCCTGGCGCATGTAGAATTCGTGTTCGATCATATCTGACCCCGCTATTCCGCCGGAGGTAAAATAAAATGAAAAGTGGAACCTTGCCTGAACTCTGATTCCGCCCAGATATTCCCTTCATGCTTTTTTATTATCTCGGCACAGATGGCCAGGCCAAGACCTGTTCCCTGCGTCCTTATGCCCTCTGCTCCATTCACCTGCTCAAAAGTGTAAAAAAGTTTTGGCATGTCTTCCTGTTTGATCCCAATGCCGGTATCCTCCACCATAACATGGATGTTACCCTCTTTCTTTGTTGTGGTAATAGTAATTCCGCCCTTATCGGTAAATTTAACGGCATTACTGACCAGATTGTTCAGCACCTGAACGATCTTATCCTCATCGAACATGGCCGCGGCTAAACCATCCTGCAGTTTAACGGTGAAAGACAGGGCCTTTTTTTTCGCGGCGAAACGCATTGCTTCATAAACCTCTTTGACGCTCCCGTTCATATCTCTTCTTTTAACATCAAACCGCGTTTTACCCGCTTCTAATTTCTGAAAATCCAGGGCATTATTGACCAGACGGGCCAACCTGTCCACGTTCCTCCTGGATATATCCAATAATTCTATCTGCTTTCCGCTGAGAGCTCCCGCCAATCCGTCGAGAACAAGATTGACGCTCTCCTTAATAGCGGCAAGAGGAGTCCTTAATTCATGCGCTACTATCGAAATAAACCTTGCTTTCATGTCCATGGTCTCTTTCAGCCTTTTTTCCGCCTCTTTGCGCTCGGTGATGTCGCGCGAAATACCCAGAATAGACCCTACCTCACCATTGCCTTTTTTGAGAGGGATCAGTTGTGTGTCAAGCCACTGCTCTTTATCAAGAAATGTACCCTTATCGTCAATGTGTAAAGGCGTACACGATCCAAAAACCGTTTGCAAGTTGCATTTGAACCTATCAGACAATTCCGGGGGAAACACCTCTTCAAGCCGTTTTCCCGTTAATTCTTCTGAATCGCAGCCTATTGATCCTGCGGTAAAGCGGCTGACGTACTGTATGCGCATGTCTTTACTGATGATGAAGATATAATCCTGGGCCGATTCGGCGAGTGTCCTGTAGCGCTGCTCGCTCTCCTGCAGCGTCTTGTTCGTCTTATTGCGTTCAATGGCATAACACAGAGCACGCATCAGTACGTTGCTGTCCAGCCGGCTCTTGACCAGATAGTCCTGCGCGCCCTCCCGCACCGCTTTCTTTGCAAGTGCTGTGTCGTCAAGACCGGACAGCACCACGATCGGCACTTCTCTTGCCTGACCATACGCCCTGGTAAAGGTATCAAAGCCCGAACTGTCCGGCAATCCGAGATCCAGCAGAAGCACATCAACGCCCCCGCCGGCAATACGCTCCAGCCCTGCTGAAAGCCGATCAACGTGCTCCAGATCTAAAGACACTTCGTCAACTTCAGCTATCATCTGCTTTATCAGGCGGACATCCGCGGGATCATTTTCAACCAGTAAAACCTTTAAGCGGTTTTCTTTCATTTTTCAGCCCCTTTTTTTTACTTCCTTCTCAACACCCTCTTTGCGCTGTACAAAGACCGCGTCATCATAACTTCATCTGCTATCACTGCTCCGCCGGTCCTTTCACGAATAAAAGGGGAAAAACAATATCGCTCACGCAGCATGGTATCCAGACGGCAAGAAAGAGGAAAAAGAAAATAGCGGCGTATGACAGCCAGTTCTGGGTCCCTCCCATGGCCATTATCATGTGGAACAATGACGCCCAGGTGCTCAACAGAACATGGCCCGCGTGCGGGAATTTTGTCGCGGGCCTGAAATACGCTATGGCAACCCCTATTACCGCCAGGGGGGTGACCAGCCACCATTTCTCAATAAAGCCTATATGTATCTCCCTGTTGGGCATGCGGAGCAGCGTCTCTCCGAGATACGGGATCAATGAATCGCTTACCGTGGCTATGCCGATGGAACCCGCGCAGCCGATGACAAGCAAAACCCAGAGGTTGCATTTTTTTTTGAAGCGGCCGCATTTATGCAGTTCATACATGGACGCCGTGACAAGCGCGCTCAAGACAACGTGTATGGGATGAAGTATATAAAAAATCGTGTGGGCAACCCCGGAAGAGACCTTTTGGAAAAATACCATGACCACGATGCCGGTGACAGCCCCGAACACGGTGAAAGGGGCATGTCTCTTTAATTCTCCGGAGATCCGTTGGATCATTTCCCTCTTTTGCCTTTCCCGGTTTTTAGCGTGCCGGGATGATGGAGCAGGATTATATCCCCGACCCCGCAGTTGACCTCCCTGGCGACTACCGGGCACTTGGCCATGAACAGGAAAAATACGGGCCTGTGGACCCCTGACAGCACTTCAAAATTTCCCTGTCCCTTGCTGATAACCAGATCCGCTTCCTTGAATATTTTCAAAAATTTTTTTGAACAAAGGGAAAGCACGGTCCCCGGAGCGTCCGACCCGCTGGAAATGATCTCCGCGGCTTTATCAACCCCGCACCTGTAAGCGTCTTTGACCAGCGCGTCGTTAATAATGGGCTTTTCCTTGACCGCGCAGATTATCTTTTTATCCGTATCCGTCCTCTTTATCTCCTCGATCAGGACCCTGTCAAACACTATCTCACCCGCGTTATCGGCCAGATAGAGCACTGTCTTTGCCCGGCGCAGGGCTTGCCTGAACTTTTTATACTCAAAGACCCCTTTCTTCTGTTTCCTGATCCTGTTGTTTTCCTCGTCCAGGATATTCTTCACTTCTTTATCCACGTCCAGCGAGTTCTTGACCCCGTAATCTATCACATTGCCGGCAATGGCCAGTTCTATGGCCTCAAGCAGCCTGTCGGAAGAGCGTTCCACCTTGTTTTTCAGCCTGGGGTAGACGCTCATGGCGAGCTTATTGCTTTTTTCCTTTATGTCCGCGTAAATGTCCTTCCTGGAAGTAAGTCTGTTGACCAGCCCGTAAATGACCCGCCCTATTTCAGGCGGTGAGGCGGTCAGGGGAAGAGAGGGCAGGATCCTTGACAGCTCATCCAGTATTTCTTTCTGTTTCCTCGGGCCGGCCCCGGCGATCCTCGCCGCTTCCAGCGCCTGTTTGAAGAAACACGGCACACAATCCAGGTATGTCTTCATCGGTCCTTTAAAATAGTTGATTCGATCTTTATACGATTATACAATATGATGGTATAATATGGAAATAAGTTTACCGGTTTCCGGGCCCCCTAATCTATAAAATGAAATTTATCGGCGATCTTCATATACACTCGCATTACTCGCGCGCGACGAGCAGGAACCTTACGCCCGAACACCTGGATCACTGGGCCGCGCTCAAGGGTATAAGGCTCGTGGGCACCGGCGATTTCACCCACCCGGGCTGGGTGAAGGAACTGAAAGAAAAGCTTGAGCCGGCCGAACCCGGGCTTTTCAGCCTGAAAGAGGAGTACAGATCGGATACACTTCCGCGGCCGCTGCCCCTATCCCGCCACGATCAGAGGGTGAGGTTCCTGCTCACCGCCGAGATAAGCAATATCTACAAAAAAAACGGGAAAGTGCGCAAGGTCCA
>DAOVKF010000098.1 GCA_030631915.1 Candidatus Omnitrophota bacterium | reverse complement strand
GAGGGGCGTGAACCTGGACATAAAACCCGTACCCGGGATAATGAAAGAGTTCTTGAAAAAGGGCGGTGTAGTCGAGTATTTCAGAGAGAAGAGGAGCTTTGACGGGCTGGTCTGCTTTTCTGAGCAGGGAGAGCCGGGGCATTAAATGGACGTTCGTGATCTCGGGAGAATAACATATGAAGACGCGCTTGAGGTCCAGCTGGCACTGGTGGAGAAGAGAGTGCAAGGATATATACCCGATACGCTGGCCCTTGCGGAACACTTTCCTGTGCTGACACTGGGCAGGCTTGCGGAAGAAAGAAGTATAATAGACAGGGTTTATTTTGAGGAGAGAAGGGTACCTGTTGTTTGTAGCAATCGCGGCGGCAAGGCGACTTATCACTCTCCCGGGCAGCTGGTTCTGTATCCGGTCGTGGATCTGGGAGAAAAGAAGAAGGATGTCGCTTTTTACATAGATTTTCTGGAAAGGACCGTGGCGCGAAGTTTGCGGAGGCTGGGAGTTCCCGCGGAAAGGGATGGCTCCCGGCGGGGGGTCTGGTCTGGCGGAAGGAAAATAGCGTTCATCGGGATCGCGTTAAAGCGATGGGTCGCGTTCCACGGGGTGAGCATAAACATAAATAATGACCTGGAGGCCTTTTCAAGGATATTGCCGTGCGGAGAAAGCGGTATAAAGGTCATCTCGGTCAGGCAGGTTCTCGGTCACAGTGTGGATATGACGCGAACAAAGGAGATATTCACCCGACAGTTCGTTTCTGACCTTCAGTCGGAATATTCCTGTGAAACCCGGAGCATAGAGTATCATGCGATAAGGGGAGAAGTAAAGAAGAGCGGGGGAGGGAACCATGGAGTTGAGGCTGCCGGAACTTTCCGAAAAGAATAACGAAACGATATTGACTTTGTGGCATGTGGCGGAGTCGGAGCGCGTGAGCACGGGGCAGGATATCGTTGAGATAGCCACGGATAAGGCCACGTTTGACATACCCGCGCCGTGCAGCGGGACATTGATAAAAAAGCATAAAACGGAAGGCGAGAAAGTGGCCCCCAACGGGATGATCGCCGAGATCCGGGAGGACGGGAGCTGAAAATGGAAGAATCCAACAGGATGAAAAGATTGCCGCTGTATCTTTTTACGATCATCGATAATCTAAAAAAAGAAGCCCGGGACCGCGGGATGGATATCATTGATCTCGGCATGGGGAACCCGGATCAGCCTGCGCCCGCTCACGTCATCGCCGAACTTTGCAAGCGCGCGGAAGAGCCGGATAATCACGGATATTCCCGTTCTATCGACAGTGTCGAGACCGAGCTCAGGCTGGCTGTTTCAAAATGGTACAAAAGAAAGTTCGATGTTGATCTGGATCCTGCTACTGAAGTCCTGCCGCTTATAGGTTCCAAGGAAGGGATCGCGCATATTTCGCTTGCGTTTCTGAATAATGACGATGTAGCGCTTGTGCCTAATCCGGCGTATCCCGTGCATTTTAACGGTGTCCTTGTAGCCGGCGGCATACTGCATAACCTGCCTATCAGCGCGGAAAACGGCTTTTTGCCGGATTTTGACTCTATCCCGCCTGATGTGTTGAAAAAGTCAAAGATGATGTTCCTTAGTTATCCGCATAATCCGACTGCCGCGACAGCGACGCCTCATTTTTTTAAAAAAGCCGCGGCATTCTGTGAAAAGCACGGCATCATACTGATAAATGACCTTGCGTATTCGGACATTGTCTTTGACGGGTATACGGCTCCAAGTCTTCTTCAGGTTACCGGGTCGCGTAAAGCAGCGATAGAGTTTCATACTCTGAGCAAATCTTACAACATGGCGGGCTGGAGGATCGGGTTTGCGACAGGCAACGCGGACATACTGAGGTCCCTGGCTAAAATAAAAGGATATATAGATTTCGGCCTGTTTAAACCGGTCCAGTACGCCGCCATAAAAGCGCTTACAGGACCGCAGGACTGTGTCCATAAACAGGTGGCGATATATAAAAAAAGGCGCGATGTCATGGTGAGCGCGCTGAAGAGGATAGGCTGGGACATTCCTAAACCCAGGGCGACGTTTTACCTGTGGGCGAGAATACCGGATAAATACAGCGCTTTGACGTCCATGGAGTTCGCGTCTTTGCTGATAAGAGAGGTGGGCGTGGTCGTCGCGCCGGGTACCGGATTCGGCGAATATGGAGAAGGGTTTATCCGTTTTGCCCTGGTTGCAGAGCCGTCCAGACTTGAGGAAGCCGCTGATCGCATACGGAAAATTCTTGAAATGGAAACATGAGCAAACAGGTTCTGCTCTTTTATATATCCCGGTATTCGGGGCACTTTCGGGCGGCTGAAGCCATCAGGAACGCCCTGCTCGAGCTTGACGGAAGCCTGGGCATAGAGATGATCGATGCTTTTGATTATGCGAATCCCGTGCTCGGCAGGATAATCACCAGGGCTTATCTGGAGATCATAAAGAAAAAACCGGATCTCTGGGGGAATATATATGACAACCCTGATGTGCTGAAAAAGGCCAGGAAGGCCAGGGAAGCTCTCCATAAGTATAACAAGCCGAAAATGAAAAGGCTCCTGGATGCTTTCGCCCCGGAAGGCGTTTACTGCACTCAGGCCTTCCCGTGCGGCATGGTGGCGGATTACAAGAAGACATACGGCAATAATGTCCCTTTAATAGGCGTATTGACCGATCATGCCCCCCATTCTTACTGGCTTTTCGATGAGGTGGATATTTACGTGGTCCCTTCAAAAAAGTCCGCTGATATCCTGGAACAGAAAGGAGTCCCCCCCGAAAAGATCAGAATATACGGCATACCGGTTGATTCCGGATTCCGGCGGGAACACGAGAAAGACCGCATCAGAGCGGATTACGGCCTTTTATCTGAAAGGCCGACTGTTCTTATTATGGGCGGCAGCCAGGGTCTGGGAGACATGGAGGGAGTCGTAAGGTCTTTCCTGGGTGACAGGGAGCATTGTTATCAGTTGCTGGTCGTTACCGGGACGAACAGGCGGCTTTATAAACGTCTGACAGGGCTGATACCTTCCGGGAACGACCTTGTCAGGGTTTTCCCCTATATCGAGAATATTGAAGAATTGATGGAGGTCTCGGACATAATTATCACGAAAGCGGGCGGGATGACTACGGCGGAGACACTGGCGAAAAGGCTCCCCATGCTGATAGTGAATCCCATACCCGGGCAGGAACGCATGAATACCGAGCATCTGGTCGCCGGAGGCGCGGCTCTGGCGGTCAGGGATTATAATAAGATCCACGACGTGATAAATGAGTTGTTCGGGCCGGGGGATACACTGAAAAGAATGAAGGAAAACGCTGAAAGGCTGGCCATGCCGGACAGTGCCCTGAAAATAGGGGAGCTGGTTGTAAAGGGGTTCTGATGTTGTATCGGCTTTATGTCGCCGGGATTTTTCGTGCCAGGATGATGCCCCGCAGAATATGTTACCTGATAGCGGTGGTGATCGCCCGCGTCTATTTCATATTCTCCAGAAAGGACAAGCAAGCCTTAAGGGAGAACCTGCGTGTGGTCCTGGAGAAGGGTACAAATCCTGCGGTGATCGATTCGCACGTCATAGGGGTATTCAGGAATTTCGCCAAATACCTTGCTGATTTTTTCCGGCTTTCCAGGTTGAGCAGGAAGTATATCCGGAAACATATCGAAATAAAGGGCCTGCATTATCTGGATGACTGCCTTTCCGAAGGCAGTGGGGCGATATTGCTTACCGCCCATCTGGGCAACTGGGAACTTGGCGGCGCCGTTATCGGAGTTCTGGGGTATCCGATAAGCGCGCTTGTGCTGGAACATAAAGATAAACGGATAAATGATTTTTTTGCCCGGCGGAGATTTAACAACGATGTAAGAGGGATACCTCTCGGCGTAAAGGTAAAACAGTGTTTCAAAGTGCTCAAGTCCAATGAGGTGCTGGCCATTGTCGGGGATAAAGATTATACGGGGAGCAATGAGTGCGCGGAGTTTTTCGGGAAAAAGGCCCGGCTGCCTAAAGGAGCGGCGGTATTGAGCCTGAAGACCGGCGCCCCGATAATATTGATCTTTGTGGTGCGGGAAAAGAATAATACTTATAAGATACACCTTAATGAGCCGATAAAGTACGAACCTACCGGGGATTATGACGGGGATGTAAAGACCTTAATGGGCAGGTATCTGTCCGGTTTTGAGAAATATATCCGGGAGTATCCGGATCAATGGTATGCGTTTGAGAGGATATGGAAGCAGAAGCCGGTAATACAATAGTGGTGGTCCCCTCTTATAACGAAGCGAGGACGATCGGCGGTATCGTGTGCGATACCGTGAAAATGGGTTTTAATGTACTGGTGATCGACGACGGGTCCACAGACGGCACACAGCGTGAAGCGCTGGATAACGGTGCCATGGTAATAGGCCACAGGCAGAACAGGGGTAAAGGGATGTCGATCAGGGAAGGCGTCCGGTATGTGCTTGAAAAGATGAACTATGAATGGATGATCATAATGGACGGGGACGGGCAGCATCATCCCGAGGATATACCAATACTGGTGCAGGCTTCCCGGCACGATGGCATTGACATAATTATCGGGAACAGGATGATGTATCCAAAGACCATGCCGTCCGTCCGTTACTGGACGAACAGGTTCACCTCCCTGGTGGTTTCTCATCTGTGCGGGCAGAGCGTTCCTGATTCTCAATGCGGGTACAGGCTTGTGAGGGTGGCCGCGCTGAAGAAGATGGAGCTTACGTCGGAGAGGTATGATATCGAGTCCGAAATGCTCATAGAAGCGGCAAGGAATAATATGAAGATAGTGTCCGTTCCGATCAGGACGATATACGGCTCTGAAGTTTCGGAGATCAATCCTGTCAAGGACACGATGAGGTTTTTCAGCCTGATCCGGAGACATTATTTTAAAAAAAATGGATTACGCGGAACTAAGACGACGGATGGTTGAAGAGCAGCTGATCCCGAGGAGTATCCATGATCCCGGGGTGCTGGAGGCGTTCAGGACGGTCCACAGGCACTGTTTTGTCCCGGGAACCTGCGTTTCAGAGGCTTACGAAGACCGGCCTCTTCCGATAGGTTCCGGGCAGACCATTTCCCAGCCGTATATGGTAGCTCTGATGACGCAGTTACTGGAGCTTAAAGGGGATGAAAAGGTTCTGGAGATCGGCACGGGCAGCGGGTATCAGGCAGCTATTCTGGCGAGTATCTGCCGCCTGGTCTGTACCATCGAGAAAGACACAGATCTGCATGAAAGGGCCGGGAAAATATTACGGGAAAAAGGCTATGATAATATTATCCGCAGGCAGGGGGATGGAACAAGCGGATGGGAGGAAGAGGCGCCTTTTGACGGTATACTTGTTACAGCGGCGGCTCCGGATGTCCCTGAGCCGTTGATAGGCAAGCGTCTGGTGTCCCTGGATCTAGGCAGTATGGTGGCGGGTTCTCGCTTCCGTGGCGAGTTTGAGGAACGTCTGAAGACCGCATTGCAAGAAATCCAGAGGGCCGAAGGCG
>DAOVKF010000100.1 GCA_030631915.1 Candidatus Omnitrophota bacterium | reverse complement strand
TTATGTCCTCCAGGCTCATGACCTTTATCCCTTTAAACCCCTTTAAGAGCTTCTTCAGTTCTTTCCGTTTTTTTTCGTTATGTGTCGCGATTATTATTCTGGTCATGAAATAACCCCTTTCAGAATATCTTTCTGCGCCGTTATAAGACGATCCACTCCGTTCTGCGCCAGGCCGAGCATCTCATCCATCTGTCCCCGGTCAAAAGGTTCGCCTTCAGCCGTTCCCTGGACTTCCACGTATTTTCCGGAATCCGTCATTATGACATTCAGATCAACCCCGGCCCGGGAGTCCTCTTCATAGGTAAGATCAAGATAAATATCACCCTTCACTATCCCCACGCTCACAGCCGCTATGAAACAATGGACAGGGATGCGATCTATCACCCCCCTTTTTTTCAGACCACCGAGGGCCAGGCACAACGCCACAAAACTGCCCGTTATACTGGCGCAACGCGTGCCGCCGTCCGCCTGTATGACGTCACAATCAAGCCAGATGGTCCTCTCCCCCAGAACATTCATGTTACACGCGCAGCGCATGGACCTGCCAACCAGCCTTTGTATCTCATGGGTCCTGCCCGCCTTTTTCCCTTTTGTTGATTCCCGGCTTACCCTTTTCTGACAGCATCTGGGGAGCATCCCGTATTCCGCGGTTATCCATCCCGTTCCCTGTCCTCTTAAAAACGGGGGCACCCCGTCCTCAACGCTCGCAGTACATATTACCCTGGTGTTCCCGGCCTTTATCAGGCATGAGCCTTCGGCGTATTCCATGTAATCCGGGATTATCGACACTTTCCTCATTCCGTTAGCCAGCCGTCCGTCCTGTCTCATCCGTTCTCCCTTCGATTCAATTACGGCATATTTCTAATTTACCGGCATATTCACATGTTTTCGTAAATATACCTTCCTTCCGGATCTATCGCCACGATCAGCGGGAAATCCTTTATCCTTAATTTATACATGGCTTCCGGCCCCAATCCTTCGAACGCCGATACCTCACAGCCCAGGACCTTGCTGTTCAAATAAGCTCCTGCTCCGGCCGGCGCTACAAAATATACCGCTCTGCAGCGCCTGACAGATTCCACTACTTCTTTTGACCTCCTGCCTTTTCCTATCATGCCTTTTATGCCGCTTTCCAGCAAAAGCGGGGTAAAACGGTCCATTCTGCCTGATGTCGTAGGCCCGCATGACCCTATGACCTTTGCGGCGCGCGGAGGCGTCGGACCGCAGTAGTAAATGACCTGCCCTTTCAGATCAACGGGAAGCGCTTTATCCGCCTTTATCATCCCGTATAATCGCGAATGCGCCTGATCCCTCGCGGTCAGGACCACACCGGACATGGAGATCTCTTCCCCGGCCTTCAAGCCCAGGATATCGCTTTCGGTTAACGGAGCCCGTATCTTTTTCTTGTGAAACATAATAAACGATCCCCAACCGGCTGCCGACACCTGACTAACGACTAATCAACAACAGCGGTCGCGCTTCGCAAAGCATGACACGACAGATTAACCGCCACCGGTAATCCGGCGATGTGAGTAGGCCCTGCCTCTACGTTCACTCCCATAACGGTAGAAATACCGCCCAGACCCATTATACCTATGTTCAAAGTATCTGTCTGCTTTTTTATCTCACGCTCAAGGTCCGCGATATGAAGTTCCGGGTTTGATACATTGATAGGCCTGATAAGCGCTCTTTTGGCCAGGAGCGCGCATTCTTCCATTGTCCCGCCGATCCCGACACCAAGAACGTAAGGAGGACAGGCATCCGGGCCCGCTGCTTTTACCGTTTCCACGCAAAAATCCCTGATCTCTTCCGGACCTGCCGTGGGCTCCAGCATGATCATCCTGCTTTTGTTCTCGCTCCCGAACCCTTTCGGCATAACCGAGATCTTTATCCCGTCGCCGTCAACGATCCTCAAATGCACGACAGCGGGAGTATTTGTGCCGGTATTGTCGCGCAGCAAAGGATCCCTTACCACTGATCCGCGAAAACATCCTTCCTTATAAGCGGCCTCCACTCCCTTATCAACGGCACTTATCATATTATCGCCCCGTATCGCGGTGCTCGTTCCCATGTCTATAAACACCGCCACCATCCCCGTATCCTGGCATATGGCCATCTGCTCCTTTTGCGCGACGGCGGCGTTACGGATGAGTATTCCCAGCATGTCCTTTTGGATAGTGTTATTCTTTTCCCTCCTGTACAGGTCTTTTATCGCCTCTAAAACATCCGGGCGCAAAACAGTATTGGCCCTGATGCATAAAGACTTGACCGTATCTTCGATATTTTTCGCGTCTATGAACCTGACTTTCATAAAGCCACCTTCTTCACCCTGATCTCTTCCCTGAGAAAAATACAGGCGGTCTTTTTGAACCTGCCCGCGTCATCGCTTACAAAGCACTTTACATCTGCCCTTCTCCTCCTGCTGTCCGCCGCCATGTTCTTTCTATTCAGAACTTCCTTCACGGTTTTTGCCACGGCGGCGGCGGAATCGACAAGGGTGATGTCATTCAGGACATCACCGATAACCTTCTTCAAAAGCGGATAATGCGTACACCCCAGGATCAGGACATCTATCCGTTTCTTTTTCATATCCCGTAGATATCTTTCAGCTATCTGATATGTGACAGGATCGGTCAAGAACCGGTTCTCGACCAGTGGAACAAAAAGAGGACAACTTTTCGAAAACAGCCTGCACGAGGGAGCGATCTTCTTTATTCCCCTGTCATACGCGCGACTGTCTATCGTGGAATTTGTGCCTATAACCCCTATTCTCCTGTTTTTTGAGATCCGAACGGCCTCTCTCACCCCGGGATCTATGACACCGATGATCGGAACGGGATATTCCCTTTTCAGGGAAGGCAAAGCCAGACTGGAGGCCGTGTTGCACGCGGCAACAACCATCTTTACTCCCTTTGACCGCAGGAACTCCATGATCTCGCGTGAAAACCGTTTTACCGCCTCCGGGGATTTGTTGCCGTAAGGAACCCTTGCCGTGTCGCCGAAATATATTATCTTTTCGTTCGGAAGACACCTGCGGATGCTCCTTACTACCGTAAGCCCTCCGACCCCGGAATCAAATACGCCTATGGCCCTGTTCCGTTCCTCCCGCATGTCCAATATTATATCGGCATAATAACAAATAGACAAGGGTTTATACGAATAACAAAAATAAGGGACATAACCCGTTTCTGAGAAAATAAAAAACAGGGTATGTCCCTTTTATCCGTTCTCCGCTCAAAAGAGCGCTCTATTTCAGGCTCTTCCAGTCTACGTATCCCGCCCGACTACTATGTTGTCAAAATAAATAGGACCTTTGTATCTTTTAACCGTGTCCCATGCGCTCGCATCGCGTTCTATTCTTATGGCTATTTTTCTGATGTTCCCCAAGTCTACAGCGCTGGCCGTGTTACCGGGTGCGGTACCGGCGCATATCTCTTCCTCGGGCGTAAGTTCATCAAACTTCGCAGTAACCATGTTCCAGCATCCGGCTTTCAGTTCGACTGCCTTCCCTTTCATTATCCACCAGCCTGAGCCCAGCGTTACTATTATCCTGGCTTTCAGCTGACAGTGTTTTCCTTTTCTGGGAAGAAACACATCCGCAGAAACAAAACGTTCATCTTCCAGGCTTTGTTTCGCTTCGAACTCGACTATGGCCGCGGCCCATGTCCGGGAGGGAAAGTCACACATCAATTTGAGCGCAATATCCCCTTTTGAAGACTGTTCCGAACTTATCCCGGCAGATTCACCGACATAATCTTTCTGCTCAAATGCCCAAACCGGTATTTCCCATCCCTGATAACCATTCTCAAAATTGAAACAGGTCTGTGATCGAGCAGGAACGCAAAAACCTATTGACAACATTACAACACTTATATAAATCAATGTTTTTATCTTCATCATAACTAACCTCCTGTAAATCTCTTATTGATCGGCATCTCCCTTTATCCATCATTTACATTGGTGGTTATACTATTGTATAGCTACCTTTCTGGGATGTCAACAAGTACTTTCTTGCTTTTTTATTTCTAACCGGGGTTGCCTGTTACCACCTGGAGGTGACTGGAAATTATTTGTTCGTTGAGTTTTTAAATAAAGACCCGGGGATTGAAAAGATCATACTGCTTCCGGTATTAACCGGAAAGGACCAAACAGTCTTATTTGTGCCTGGTATGCGAGAATGACCGGACTATTACGGATCACTGATCTTTTGATCCTTCTATCTACGGCCTGACCACTACATTATCAATATAAATGGAGCCTTTGTATCTTCTTACCCTGTTCCACTGGCTCGCATCACGTTCTATTCTGATGGCTATTTTCCTGATGTCTCCGGAAGTTACAACGCGATCGGACTTACCCTCGCCAGTATCTGCACGCATTTCTTCTCCGGGCGCCAGCTCGTCAAACCTCGCCGCGACCCTGTTCCATTGCCCTGGTTTCAGGTCAACCGCTTTTCCTTCCATTATCCACCAGCCCGAGCCGACCGTCACTATTATCCTGGCCTTTAAACACCTCTTTCTTGCCTTTCCGGGAAGAAACACATCCGCGGAAATCATTCTTTTGCCTTTTATGCCTTTCACTGTTTCAAATTCAACTATAGCCGCGGCCCAGGACTGGCGCGGAAAATCGCACATGAGCTTTAGCGCCAGATTCTCATGTAACGGCCCTTCCCGGCCCACTTCGACCATTTCCCCGACATAGTCCCCCTGCTCGACCGCCCAATCCGGTATTCTCCATCCCTGGTTACCATGCTCAAAATCAAAATAGATCTCTGAACAAACGCCTCCTTCGACAGGAACGCACACGCTTATTGCCAGTAACAAGATCGTGACCAGGGATGCCTTTATCGGTTTCATGATATTAATCCTCGCTCATAATGTATAAACACCTCATCAACACAGACATTTTCACATTATTACCATAGCACAGGATCGTGGATATGTCAGCGGGCCGGGATAAAGCACTGATTAAGTATTAAAAATACTTAGTTCCGCGTGTAAGGATATTCGACTTACAGTGCCTGAAGAAAAGAGGTAAGGTTAACTTTTTTGCCGGTTATACCCATTTTTTGTCTGATATGGAGCCGTTGTTTCTCGATCGTATGAAGAGATATATTTAAAAGATCGGCTATTTCTTTGCTTGTCAGCCCTGATCTTATCATATCGCTGATCTCAATTTCCCTGGGTGTCAGCCTGCTCTTTCTATCCCCGATCCGTTTTCCGAATGACGAGGCTAATTCCCGTAAATTCTTCTCCATTAGATCCACAAATCCGGGAGACACACCTTTGACCCTGAGCTTTTCAATGATCGGTAATAATAAATTCTCCGCATTGGCCACTACATTATCCATTATCTGCTTTTTCTCCTGTTCTATCTGTTCCAGGACTTCCCGGAGGGCTATGTTCTTGTGTTCCAGGGCTATTCTCTGCTCTTCCAGCATTTTATCCGCCTCCCTGAGATCCGTGATATCGTATATGGTCCCCTGGATCAGCAGGGGT
>DAOVKF010000113.1 GCA_030631915.1 Candidatus Omnitrophota bacterium | reverse complement strand
TCGACAGTTCATACAGCACGAACAGCGTCACGACCAGAATAACAGGACCAAAAATCCTGCTGCAGACGATCTTATCTACCCTGTCGGTAAGTGTTCCGGTCCCGGTCCCTGTCCCTGTCTTCCTGACGCATTGCTCAAGAATCCTTTCAGCGGTTTTATGCCGGATCCACGCGATTATTTTTTGGGGGCTTTTTTTATTCTTTGACGGAAATTCTTCCCTTTTTCGATCGACCTCCTGCAGAAGGTCCGCGTCTTCCCCGTAGTGCTGCCGCACAAGTCTCCGGGCCTCCGAGTCGCCTTCCATCAGTTTTACGGCAAGCCACCGGGCGGAACAGTGTTCCATCAGGTGCATGTATCCCGACAACTTTTCCTCCAGGCAGGTCAGGACCGACTCAAGCGCTTCTCCATAATCAAGACGAAAAGGCGCAACATCATGCCTGTTGTATGTTGCATGCACCGCCTGCCTGAGTTCCGCTTTTCCCCTGCCTTTATTACCTATTGTCCCGACCACCGGCACATTGAGCGCGCGGGAAAGTTCATTCATGTCGATCTCCATACCGCGCCTTCCGGCCACATCGACCATATTCAGGTTAAGCACCAGCGGCAGGCCCATCTCTATAAGCTGAAACGCCAGATAAAGGCTCCGCTCCAGATTGGAGGCATCCACCACATCGATGACGACCTCGGGTTTCTCGAGAAGAAGGAAATCCCTGGCTATGCGTTCTTCCTGAGTATAGGAAGTCAGGCTGTACGTCCCCGGCAGATCGACTATCACAACCTTATCTCCGTTTGAGGTAAATGCGCCGATCTTTTTCTCGACCGTTACCCCGGGGTAATTAGCCACGTGCTGCCTTGCCCCTGTAAGAAGATTAAAGATAGTGGACTTGCCTGAATTGGGCTGGCCCGCCAATGCGGCCAGTATCTCCCTCTTTTTTCGCTTCATGACAGAACTACCTCAACAAACCTGGCCTCATTGTGGCGCAGTGTCAGCAGATATCCCTTCATCCGGATCTCGACCGGATCCACAAGCGGCGCATTCCTCACGACTTCTATCTGTGTCCCCTGAACAAATCCCATATCAAGAAGGCGCTGCCCTAAAACACCTTCTGCGAACATGTCCACTATACTGCACTTCTGCCCCGGCCTGGCCTCGTCCAAAGTCATTGTCTCATTCCTCCGTCGTCCCTTTCACGGAAACCATGATCTTTCCGGCTACACCTTGCCCTATGGCTAAACGAGTCTCCTTGATGCGAACAAGAAAGGGGCCGGGAGCCCCCTGCCTGAGCACCTCTATCTCCGTCCCCACGCCTAATCCCATATTGTTCAGATGCTCTGCCACGCCTCTTCCGCCATGGACCGAGACTATCCTTGCCCTTCTGCCTGAAAAGAGGGCGGCCAGCGGCATAACGGCCATTTCCATGTTTACCTGCCGTCTTTCGTGTTCTTGTTTTGAATATAACTCCATGTTAGTTCTTCCTAACTTTTTTGGCAAAAAAATTATTTCCCGGGTTTTGTCTTCCGCCCGGCCTGCCTTATTTTACACTTCGGCCGCCTGCCGGTTTTGAAATAACGGTCAAAACCCTTCAACCAGTCCGGCCTGTCCCCCGTGGGGCATGTTTCCACAAATTCTATAAACCCGGTCAGTTTCTCGAACGTCTGGGGACTGATCGTATGTTCCATTCTGCAGGCGTCTTCCGCGGCTATCCGGGGATCGACGTCCAGGATCCGGGTAAGGAACCTGACGAGCATGTCATGTTTCTTTTTAACGCTCCCGGCCACTTTCTCTCCCTTTGGAGTAAGATCCACGTACCCATACCTCTCATGGACAATGAGCCCTTTCCCGGAGAGGACGCTCAGAGCGCCGGTGACGCTCGGTTTTTTCACGTCCAGCAGCCGGCTTATATCCCTCACCCTGGCCACGCCCTCGTCCTTTTTTAACACGGCAATGGCCTCCAGGTAATCCTCCATGTTAGAACTCAACTTCCTTTTTTCCGCGGCCTTCACACTCATTTTTAGACCCCTTAAATTAGCTTCCACTTTCTTTGTTACCCAAAACTAACATATCCCCCTCTCCCTGTCAAGCGTTTTTTGAGAAAAAATGATCATTCGGCGCTTCAACCTTTTCCGGAAAGAAACTGTTCAGCGCGCGCCAGATCGGAAGTCTGCCTGCATCGCGGAAGGGCGTCTATAAACCTCTTTCCATATCCCCTTGTCCTCACTCTCGGATCAAGGATAGCCACTATCCCCCTGTCCCGCCCCGTCCGGATAAGGCGGCCAAAGCCCTGCTTGAGCATGATGACGGCACGGGGTATCTGGTAATGCACGAACGGGTTTTTGCCATGTGAAAGGAGAAGCTCCATTTTCGCCTCTATGATCGGATCATCGGGAACGGCAAAAGGCAGTTTGCTGATAACAACGCATTCAAGCGCCTTTCCGGGGATATCTATTCCCTGCCAGAACGTATTTGTCCCCAGGAGAACTGTCCGCTTGCCGCGTTTGAACATCTCCAGCAGTTTATACCGGGGGGCCTCGCCCTGTTTCAAGATGCGCAGATCCTCAAAGGACTCTTTTAACTCCGTGTGCGTTCTGTTCATCATCTTAAAACTGGTGAACAATATGAACGTCCTTCCCTCTGTCAGGGAAAGGATCTTTTTCATCTCCAGGACCGCCGTCTTCCGGTATGCCTCAGCCTCCCGGCCCGGATCTGGCAGCTCCCCGGGCAAATAAAGGACCGTATTTTCAGCGTAATCGAAAGGAGAATCCAGGATCAGTTCATCGACATCATCATCCATGCCCAGACGTTTCTTCACGAACTCAAAATTCCCGTTGGTGGAAAGTGTCGCCGAGGTCAATATGACGGGACGGATCTCATCGAATATCCTTTTTTTGAATTCACCCGATATGTCAATCGGGGACGCGAAGAACGTATATCTGGTCCCGCGCGGCCTTTTCAGGATCTCCAGCCAGTAGACGTGCTCTTCCAGCCGCATACGCGTGATCGCGTCCAGAGAAGAACTGAATTTCTGCGCGCGCGATATAAAGGACTTTATTTCCGCCCTGTCCTCGTCCCTGTCCCTGTCACAGCCCCCGTAAATATCTTTCAAACTGGACACAAGTCCCGCGAGCGGTTCCTTGAGATGGTTGAACAGCGCCCCCTTTTCTCTTATCCTCACGGTCCTGGACTCTTCGCCGAACCTGGAGGCCGCCTCGGAGAAGAACGATCGCGCGGCATGGCGCGCTTCCTCTGTTCTTTCCATCGCCTTTTTTATTATCTCTCCGGATACGCCCCTCGCTTTACGCAAAAACCCTTTACCCGACCGGGGGTTGAATAACGAATCGAGAAAATACTTTATCTGGAAATTGGACACTCTTATCCCCAGATAATCGGTCGCGACATCTTCCAGGGTATGCGCTTCATCAAAAATGACGACATCAAAAGGGGGGAGAAGATTACCGTCTGAAGCTATGTGAGAGAAAAAAAGATGATGATTGGTGACTAATATCTGCGCCCTGTATTCTTCACGCCTGGCCTTGTAATAAAAACATTTCTGCCGGAACGGACATTTTTTCCCCAGGCAAAGATCGGTCTCCCGGCATATTTTTTTCCACGTGGATTCTCCCGGCGTAAAGTCGAGTTCCGACCGTACCCCGGTCCCTGTTTTCAGGGCCCACCCGTTTATCCCGGAAATCTCTTCTTTTTCCCTGGCTGTCTCAAAAAGATGATCGTCGCCCCTGCGGCGCAGCCTTCTAATGCAAAGATAATTCTGGGACCCCAGGCACAGGGCGAACCTGAAGTCAAGCCCGAGCATCTTTTTAAGGGCGGGAAGGTCTTTTTCTACAAGCTGCCGCTGCAGGGTCTTTGTGTAAGTAGAGATGACTATCCTGCCGTCTCTGCCTGTGACCCGTTTAATGAACGGCAGGAGATAGGCCAGGCTTTTCCCCACCCCGGTCCCGGCTTCGACAACAAGGTGTTTCCCGGTCAAAAGGGCATTCTCCACGGCCCGGGCCATCTGGATCTGCTGGGGCCGGAACTCAAAACCCTTGAATTCCCGCGCGAGGCCCTCTTTGTCTTTCCCGAAGACCAGAGAAAATATATTATTATCCATGGCTCCGCCTTAGATATCGTGTCCCCGGGATCATCCTGGTGCTGCGTTACTGCGTATTCCCCGCGAGCCTGTTATATAAGAACGCGAAGATGGCGCAGCCGATCCCGGCATCAAAAAACCCGTAACCCGCGCCTATCAGACTGCCCAGGGGAGTCACTGAGTAGCCGAGGTAATACGATCTCACGATCGACGCCGCCTCCCCGCTGCCGTATCCCCATATGCCCATCCATGTAAGCGCGAACACGCTGACCCCCCAGAAAATACCCGCTGCCAGAGCAAAAGCTTTCACATTCAGCTTCATCCTTCCTCCTTTGTTTCTGGAACGTTCCCAAGATCAAACGCATATCGGCAATGTATCAAAGCTGGCGTGCCAGAGAGGATTCGAACCTCCGACCAACGGCTTCGTAGGCCGCTACTCTATCCGCTGAGCTACTGGCACGCATGTCTTTGGTTGATTTTCTATTTTATCACATCTATAATAATAGTCAATGAAGCATGAATTCCTGCTTGCGCAGGAATGACGGGGTAACAGAAGGCTGAAACAGGATGAACAATACTTTTATTTTCTTTAATACGGACCCGGACAATGGCCGACGCGAAGCGATCGTTTTCCGGGACCCGGTCGAACTTATCACGTGCAACAGCGCGGCTGAAGTGGACGATTGTTTCCGCCGCCTTGATAAAGCGCTTTCCAGGGGATTGTTCGCGGCCGGTTTTCTCTCATACGAACTGGGGTATCATTTCCTGGAGATCCCCTTTGATAAAAGACCGGCGTTCCCTCTTTTCTGTTTCGGCGTATTTGAGGCCCTGAACAAGCTCCCTGTTGAAAAACTGCTCCATTCGCTCCTGAAAAAGACGGATCCGGAGGGATTCCGCATCCTGAACGGGCATTATTCCGTGCCCCCTGACGTTTACTATCGGAACATAGCCAGTATAAAAGACCACATGGAAAAAGGGAACACCTATCAGGT
>DAOVKF010000156.1 GCA_030631915.1 Candidatus Omnitrophota bacterium | reverse complement strand
TGATTTTCGTCCTAAAGGACCTCCCTGCATTTCCTGCAATAACGGACCTTACTGCCATCGCTCAGGACATCCACTCCCCCACGGGTGCTTCGATTGCACCTTTTGCAGATTATATTCAGATCCGAGACATGGATGGAAGCTTCCTGCTGGATGATCCCTCCCTGCTCGTCCTGGCGTTTCCGTTTGACATGTCTCTTGACAAAGTTCACTCCCTGCACTATTGCCCTGTCCCGCGCGGGAAAAACCTTTAACACCTTGCCTGTCTTCCCTTTATCCTTGCCCGCCAGGACCTTGACCATGTCGTTCTTTTTCACCCGAAACATCTCGCATCTCCCTTTAACCGCTGCCGGACCGCCTCCCGGCTGTTTCCTCTATCATGCCCTCTCCTAAACAACCTCGGGCGCCAGAGATATGATCTTCATGAAATTCCTTTTTCTTAATTCTCTTGCCACGGGGCCAAATACCCTTGTCCCCCGCGGATTACCGTCTTTGTCGATTATCACCACAGCATTCCTGTCAAATCTCAGGACAGTCCCGTCCTTCCTGAGAATAGGATAGGCCGTACGGACTACGACCCCGCGCGCGATCTCACCCTTTTTCACCTCAGCGGTCGGGGTCGCTTCTTTGATATTACATGTCACCACATCCCCGATCTCCGCCATCCGCCGGCCTGACCTTCCGATCACTCCGATCATGGAGGCTTTTTTCGCGCCGGTGTTGTCAGCGACATCCAGAATGCTGCGCATTATGATCATATCAAACTATCCCCTCTGAGTCTTCTCGATAATTTCGACAAGCCTCCAGTTTATCTTCTTGGACAGTGGCCTTGTCGCCATTATCTTTACCACATCGCCTTTTGCCGCCTCATTCCCGTCATCACGGGCTTTAAGCTTTTTGTGCCAGGTGATGAACTTCTTATAAAATGGGTGTATTTTACGAACCTCCCACTGGACCGTAACGGCCTTGTCCATCTTATCGCTGACAACCGTACCGATTATCGTTTTCCTGCTGGCATTATCCTTCACCCTTTTTCTCCTTTAAGATGGTGAGACATCTGGCGACGTCACGTTTTGTCTGTCTTACATGCTGCGGTCTCTCAAGACGACCGCTTACTTTTTCAGCCTTGAGCCCGAACAATTTTTCCTTCAATGAAAAAAGAGTATGTTCTATCTCCGCTTCCGTCATATTCCTTATTTCGCCCGGCTTCAAAGTCCCCCCCCCCGCAGTATGAACTTCGTCCTTATCGGAAGTTTATGCGCCGACAAACGCATCGCGGCCCTGGCCATATCCGCCGGCACGCCTTCCATTTCAAAAATGACGCATCCTTTTCTGACGCTCGCGACCCATCCTGCCGGCGATCCTTTCCCCTTCCCCATCCTGGTCTCCGCAGCTGTCTTGGTTATGGGTTTATCGGGAAATATCCTTATCCACAACTTTCCGGATCTCCCGGTCTTTCTCATTATCGCCACCCTGGCGGCCTCTATCTGCCTGTCGCTGATCCATGCGCTCTCCAGCGCCTTTAATCCGAATTCCCCGAAATTCAGACTGGTTCCGGCGGAACTTGTGCCTTTACGACGGCCTCTCTGCTGTTTTCTGTATTTGACCCTTTTCGGCATTAACGCCATGGCTATTTGTCCTTTTCCTTCTTCGCGCCGCCATCAGCGTCACGGGCGCCGGGCAAACGCTTTGAGTCGGAACTTCTTTTTGCGGCCCTGGAGCTTTCCACGGTATTCCTGCCGAATTTTTCACCTTTATATATCCACACCTTTACCCCTATAATGCCGAATGTGGTCTTCGCTTCGGTAAAGCCGTAATCTATATCCGCGCGTATTGTCTGTAAAGGGACCTTCCCGTATTTATAACTTTCGGACCTGGCTATCTCAGCCCCGCCAAGACGCCCGGAACATCTTATTTTTATCCCCTCGCCACCGGCGTCTTTGACCGCCTGAATGGCTTTTTTCATAGTTCTGCGAAAAGCAGATCTTTTCTTCAGCTGAAAGGCGATATTATCGGCGACGATCTTGGCTTCAAGAACCGGATTCTTGATCTCCTTGATGTCGACTATCAACTTGTTTTCTTCTCCGATTATGTCCTGGATATCTTCCTTCAACTTTTCGATCTGAACGCCCTGACGTCCTATGATCATGCCCGGTCTTCCCGCGTAGATCTGTACCCTTATCCGCTTGCTCGTCCTTTCGATGTCCACCCGTGCTATCATGCCGGCGGTTATCTCCTTATCGATCAACCTTCTTATTTTTTCATCTTCATATAAATTCCTGGCAAAATCTTCCTTCGAAGCATACCAGCGCGAGTTCCAATCGCGGATCACGCCTAAACGAAAACTGATCGGATTAACTTTTTGTCCCATATTATTTGCTCTCCGTCTCTGCCTTAGCCTTTGACCCTTGCCCCGCCTGCCCCGCTTCCGGCCTTTCCGCAGGCACCTTGTCAAGGCCGACCGATATATGCGCTGTCCGGTGTCTCACAGGCGTGGCCCGGCCCATGGTGGCCGCCCTGTAACGCTTAAGAACAGGCCCGTTGTCAGCCTTTATCTCCGAGATCAAAACATCCTTCGCAAGAAACTTATCCTTATCCGGCCTGTTACTGTTCAGATTGGCGAAAGCGGAATTTACGACCTTTTTTACGACCCCCCCGGCGCGTTTGTTCGTGCTGTCCAGGATAGCATGGGCCCTTTCGACCGTCTTCCCTCTGACGGTATCCAGTACCAGTCTCGTCTTTCTCGGTGATATCCTCATGTATTTAACCCGTGCTTTTGCCAGCATCCCGTCTCCGCCTTTTTTTCTGTTACCTGCGTCTAACTAACTCACTAACGACTATTCACTAATTACGTCTTATCCATAGACACCTTTGTAGCGGCGCCATGGCTGCGGAAATGTCGCGTCGGAGCGAATTCACCCAGCTTATGCCCTACCATATTTTCAGTAATAAAAACCGATTGAAACGACTTGCCATTATGTATCATCATCGTAAAACCCACAAAGTCCGGTAATACCACGGATCTCCTTGACCACGTTTTTATCGGTTTTTTCGAGCCGCTCATGTGCGCCTTGTGTATCTTTTTCATCAAGCTCTCATCAACAAAAGGCCCTTTTTTTATCGACCTTGAC
>DAOVKF010000074.1 GCA_030631915.1 Candidatus Omnitrophota bacterium | reverse complement strand
GCTGTTGCTGTTGCTGCTGCATAACGCGCATCAATTGTTCCTGCTGCTGAAGCTGCCTTGTGATCCTCTCTGTACTGAGACGCGTGGCTTCATTGTTGACCCTTACAAATATTTTTTGCAATGTCTCCTTATCAAGCTCGATCAATCTGACAGACATGCCTTCCGAAGACCCTGTTCCGTCGTAATAATACTCGGCTTCCCCCGCAGCGTTTTCCTCCATGCTGAGCCCGGGCACCATAAAAAGGATCTGAGGGAAGACCCTCAGGCGCGTTTTTATGACGCCGGTCATTTCCTCTTTTGAAAAGGGTATTTCTCCGGCCGGTTCTTCTGCTTTTTTCTCTTCCGCTACTACCTTTTCCTTCACCGCTCGTGTCCCGTTGTCCGCTGCCTGAACGGGCGGAGCGGCTTCCTCCTTTTTGGCCGGAGGCCTTATGATCTCCCACAGCCTCATCAAAAAGCCTTTCCTTTCCCCGGCCCGCGCTGAAGGCGCGAAGGACACGGCAACCAGCGCCAGACACAGGACCATGGAACCCCACCGGCAAGCCCGTGGCCTGCTGCGAAGGCGGATCAACGTTCTTCTTTTGCTTTTCATGATCATATCAGCCGCCGATCCGGCGGGAAGGCCTGGGGGCCTTTACCGCGGGCGGCACCATGCTGAATATTTTTCCCGCTATGTCCGGATACTGCGCGATGAATAAAAGCTCATCACGGACCAGGGGCTTTTGTGTGTGCACATTCGCATAACGGACCAGTTCCAGTATCCTCTCCGCTTCCTTGTCATCGCTGAACTTGATCTCCAGCCTGTTATACACGTTCCGAAAGCCCTTGATACCGCTGTATTCTCCGGCGGTAATGGCCCTGCCGGTTTCGATGATCTCGGGTTCGCCTCGCCCGAGCTCCTCGAAATCATACAACTCATAGTTTTTTCTGTCCTTCAGCGCGCCGTCCGCGTGTATCCCGGACTCATGCGCAAAAGCGTTATCCCCTACACCCACCTGGTTTATCGGTATGGGCACACCGAACACGTAAGAAGCGTATCTGGCGAGCTTCCAGGACATCCTGGTGTTTATACGCGGGTCCAGCATGTATTTTTCCGTGTGCTCGAATCCGCTGGAATACTTAAGCGCGAGAATGCAGCTCACCAGATCGGCGTTTCCCGTTCTTTCCCCCATCCCGTTGACCGTGGTGTTTATATACGCGTCAACGCCGCTGTCAATGGCGGCTTTGGCTCCCGCGATGCTCGTGGCTACCGCCATGCCCAGGTCGTTGTGGCAGTGAAGTTCGACCGGTATCTTGACCGCGTCCGCCAGGGCGGCGACCCTGTCATAGATCGTGAACGGATCGTCATATCCCAGTGTATCGCAATAACGTATGCGGTCCGCTCCGGCGTCCCTGCCCGCCATCGCGAATTCTATCAGGTAATCGATATCCGTCCTCGAAGCGTCTTCGGCGTTTATCCCGATGGACTCGATACCTTTTTTTCTGGCGAGTTTCACGGCAGCGACAGCGGCGTTTATAACGTCCTTTTTATTCAATTTCCCCGCGAATTTACCTTTTATCATCTGGCTTGACGTGGAAATGGACAGATTGAGGTGTTTGACCGCGGTCAGTCTTGTGGCGATCTCCACATCCGATCTGATCGCCCTTATCCACCCGGAAAGACGCATCGGATGGATGACCTTTTTCTCGGCCAGCTCTATGTTCGCGTTAAGATAATTTACTTCGTGACGCGTGAACGGGAAACCGAATTCAGACTGAAAAACGCCCATCTTGTTCAGAAGAATATTCAGAATAGTCTTCTGAAGTTTAGCCAGGCCCAGGCGGGAAGTCTGAACCCCGTCTCGATTGGTAACATCAATGATCCTAATAAGATTTTTCTTCATATCCTTCATTCCCCCTTCCGTCTGCGGCCTGTTCCACTAACCCGCTCCTCAGGCGATCCATACCTGCCTGACATTATTTATATCCTTTATATTGTTCAGTTTCTTCACTATGGTTTTCGGCACCTCACTGTCTATGTTCAGAAGGCTTATCGCCTGAGCGGTCCTCTTATCCCTGCCAAAACTTATCCCGGCTATGTTAATGCCCGCTTTGCCGAGTATCGTGCCGATCCTTCCGACGATCCCGGGAACATCCCTGTTGGAAATGACCAGCATATATCCATTGGGGATCGCTTCCACATAGAATTTGTCGATCTTTACTATCCGCGGCTCCTTATTGGCAAAAAGCGTTCCCATGATAAAATGTTTTTTTGTTTCGCTTTCAAGTTCCACGCATATCAGATTCGCGAAGTCCGTAATCTCGGAAGTCGTTTTTTCCGTGACTTTAATACCTCTTTCTTTCGCTATGACCAGGGAATTAACGTAATTGATGTGCTCTTCCAGGATAGGGTCAAATATACCTTTAATAAGGGCCCGGGTGATCACGCTGACGTCCATATTGACGATCTCACCGGTATATTTTACCTTGACGGCCTTTACAGGGCCATCGACCAGCTGGGCCTGGATCGAACCAAGCCGTTCCGCCAGATTGATGTACGGCTGGAGAACTTCCAGCAGCTCTTCTTCGATGGGGGGAACGTTCGCGGCGTTGCGGTACCCCTTTCCCAAAAGGGCGTCGGAGACGCATTTTGCTATGTCCATTGCCACGTTGATCTGCGCCTCCTCGGTGGAAGCGCCCAGGTGGGGAGTGGTCACGACCCTGCTCAAATCCACGACCGGACTGTCCGCCGGCGGTGTTGCTTTGGTCTCATATACGTCGAAGGCGGCCCCGCCGACCTTGCCGGACCTGATGTTCCTGGCAAGCGCTTTCTCGTCGACGATCCCCCCCCTGGCGGCGTTGATTATACGCACTCCTTTTTTCATCTTCCTGAAAGCCCTCTCATCGATAAGATGCCTGGTCTCCTCGGTCAGAGGGGTATGAATGGTAATAAAGTCCGAAGTCCGGAGCAGCCTGTCAATGTCCACTGATTCCACGTTAAGGCTTTTTGCCTTTTCTCTTGAAAGGAACGGGTCATACGCTATAACCTTCATTTCAAAACTCTGGGCCCTTTTGGCGAATTCGGCGCCGATACGTCCAAGGCCGATGACACCCAGAACCTTGCCGTAAAGCTCCACGCCCATGAATTTTTTTCTCTCCCACTTGCCCTGCTTAACGGACTGGTTCGCCATGGGTATGTTCCTGGAAAGGGCCATCATAAGTCCGAACGCGTGTTCTGCCGTTGATATCGTGTTGCCCGTAGGGGCGTTCATGACCACTACACCTTTCTTGGAAGCGGCTGCCACATCGACGTTATCCAACCCGACACCCGCCCTGCCTATGACCTTCAGGTTATCCGACGCTTCGATTATCTTTCTGGTCACTGTCGTGCCGCTTCTCACGATAAGCGCGTCATACCCCTTTATTTTCCTTACAAGCTCGGCTTCGGAAAGTTTTGAAACCTCGTCCACCACAAAACCCTTGTGGCTCTTCAGGATATCAACGCCTTCCTTTGCCAAAGGGTCGCTGATCAGTATCTTTACCGGCATATGCCCCTCTCCCTGTTTCTAAAAACCGCCCTTATCCCCAACTCCAAGCTCCCGACTCCAGGCTCACGAAAGCAATTCCTCCGCTTTTGCCACTCCCGTGCCGAACTCCAGTCCCGAGCCAAGCTGCTTAAGCACTATCTCCAGCGCGGCTATCGCGACGATCGTGTCATATTCGTCCATATACCCCAGGTGCGCGATCCTGAACATCCTGCCTTTCAGCCCGCCCTGACCGCCCGCTATGACAACTCCCTGTTCGTCGCGCATTTTTTTGACAAGCGCCAGCCCGTCCACATTCCCGGGCACTTTTACCGATGTGACCGCGTTAGAGGGCCTTTTCGAGAAAAGTTCCAGACCGAGCGCCTTTACCGCCGCCCGGGTCGCATCGGCAAGGCGCGCATGCCTCGCGAGCACCTTATCCATCCCTTCCTCGAGTATCATGTCCAGCACACTGTCAAGCCCCATTATCAGGGACACGGCCGGCGTCCACGGCGTGTCGTCCTTGCCATACGATTTTAACGCCGCTTTCAGGTCGAAATAATAGCCGGGCAGATCCGACGTCTCCGCCAGTTCTCTGGCTTTCCGGCTAAGGCTCAGAAAGGCCAGTCCCGGCGGCAGCATAACGCCCTTCTGCGAACCGCCGGCCACGACATCTATCCCCCATTCATCCGTTCTCATATCATCCGCGCACAATCCGCTGATCGCGTCGACTACCAGGACCGCATCAGTGGCTGAGACCAGCCTGGCTATACCCTGTATGTCGTTAGCGACACCTGTCGAAGTCTCACACAGAGTGCTGTACACGGCCTTGATGCCGGGATTATCCGCGAGAAGTTTTTCGATCGCCGAAAGATCCGCCGGCTCACCCCACGCGACCTCGTGATCCACGGTCTCTATGCCGTAAGCGTCGCAGATCTCCCCGAACCTTTCCCCGAACTTTCCGCCCCGGATAACAAGGGCTTTATCGCTTTTTGAAAGAATGCCCGTCACCGATGCCTCCATTGCTCCGGTACCGCTGGAGGTGAACACAAAAACGGGGTTCTCCGTCTGAAATATCTTCTTGAGTTTTTCGTGCACGCCTTTCAGGACCGCCCGGAACCGGGGAGTCCTGTGATGGATCATGGTATCCGCCATCCTCAAAAGCACTTTTTCAGGTACCGGCGTGGGTCCGGGTGACATCAGCCTGTATTTTGCCATCGCTCCTCCGCCCTCTCTCTGGTTTAAAGGTTTGTGATCACATCGTCCACAATGCCGTAATCCCTGGCCTCATCGGCGGTCATGAAAAAATCCCTGTCCGTGTCTTTCCTGATCCGTTCCAGGGGCTGACCGGTATGTTTCACGAGGATCTGCTCAAGGCGGTCCTTTACCTTGATGATCTCTCTGGCATGGATATTTATATCCGCCGCAGTGCCTTCCATGCCCCCCCATGGCTGGTGAAGCATGACCCTCGCATGCGGCAGCGCGTACCTTCTGCCTTTTGCCCCGGCCGCAAGAAGCACGGCCCCCATGCTGGAAGCCTGCCCCACACAATATGTATTGACATGGGGTTTGATGAATTGCATCGTATCATATATCGCCAGACCGCTGGTCACGCTCCCGCCGGGCGAATTGATATAAACATGGATATCCTTGTCTCTGGCCTCGTTCTGCAGGAACAGGAGCTGCGCGATTATCAGGTTGGCCACGTCATCGTTTATCATAGACCCTATAAATACGATCCTGTCCTTCAGCAGGCGCGAATAGATATCGTATGCCCTTTCGGTCCTCCCTTCCTTTTCTATCACCATGGGAATTACGCTGCTCATCGCCCCCTCCTCTAGTTGGTTGTAATAACAGCTTCGGAGAATAAAAAATCCAGTGTTTTGTCTTCCCTGAGCTGTTCCTTAACGCCCCCCGTCAAGCCATTCTCCTCATAATATTTTTTTACGTCCTCGAATTTCTGGTTGTAGTATTCCGCCATGGACCTTAACCGTTCCTCCACCTCTTCGCCGGTCACGGAAATATTTTCCGCCGCCGCTATTCCATCAAGGATGAAATACAGTTTTACCTTGTTCCGGGCTTCGTCCATCAGGCGCTGCTTCAACCCGTCCAGATGAGACTCAACGGCCTTATCGTCTGTTCCTTTTTCGGCCAGCTCGTCCCTGGTCCTTTTCATCAAGGCCTCGAACTGCTTTTTGACCATGGACCCCGGAAGATCAAAAGAATGCTTTTTCAACAGATATTCTATTATCTGGTTCTTCATGTTTATCCTGTTGTTATGTTCCTTTTTTTCCATGATCCGCGCGCGCATCTCCTCCCGCAGCCCGGCCAGTGTGTCCTGTCCGGCTTTTCGGGCCAGAGCGTCGTCAAGTTCCGGCAGTTTTTTCTCCTGCGTCTCTTTCACTTCCACCTTGAACACGGCTTTTTTCCCCGCGTATTGTTTGTCGGGATATTCCCCGGGCAGGGTGACATCCATGTCCTTCTTCTCCCCCTTTTTCATCCCGTAAAGCTCCTCGCCCAATCCAAGCATGGAAGCTTGCCTGTCAGCTTCGATCCAGACCTTTTCCTGCTTCCTGGTGATCGGTTTTCCGTCGATAAAAGCCTCGATGTCACAGATCCCGTAATCACCTTTCTGGATGGGCCTGTCGGTCCCGGCAAACTCAGCATGCATGCCCCTGACCCGCGAAAGCGCCTCTTCGACCTCTTCCCCGGGAACGGTCAGCTTCTGCCCCGCGACTTTCAATCCCCTGTATCTGTGCAGTTTCACCTCGGGACGCAGATCAAGCCTGGCCGTGAAAGACAGGGCGCCGTTCGGCTCCAGGATAACATCCGACAACTCGGGAAGACTTACCGGAACGACCCCGTGCTTATCCAGCGCGTCCTGGTATGCCCGGGGGACCAGGCGCCGCTTCACTTCGTCCATGGCGGTCTCCATGTAATTCCTGCGGACAATATCCTCCGGCGCGTTTCCCTTTCTAAACCCGGGGATAGTGACCTCTTTCCGAATGCCAGCCACCGCTTCTTCCAGCGCCTTATTGACCTTTTCCGGAGATAAGGTTATCACCAGCTGCCTTGCCGCCCCTTCTAATTTCTTAACAGTGCTTTTCATCTTCTTTCTGCCCTTTCGAGGCCCGCGCTCCTGATCCCGTCAAAATCCCGGCTCGATCAATCCGTAACTTCCGTCATCCCGCGAAAATATAACATTAGGTTCACCGGTGTCCGCGTTCTTGAACATAAGGAAATTCTTTTCCGTCATCTGCAGCTCCAGTTTAGCCTCTTCCGGCAGCATGGGTTTATCCGCGAAAGTGTTTATCTTGACGATCGATTCTCGCCCGTCGTATTGAAATGTTTCTTTTCCGCGCCGGAACCGCGCCATGGGTCTCATGATGTTCCTTAACACGGTCTTCCGTCTCTTTGAACGCACCCTGTCCCGTAATCTCCTCAACTGCTTTTTTATGCTTTCGGCCGCGGCATCGATAGAGGCGTATATATCCTTGGAACTTTCCCTGGCAACGAGCCTGTTGCGCTTAAGGGACAGGATCACCTCAACCTCCCCCCTTATCTTGTTTTCCTCAAGAACGACCTCACACTGGTATATCCGCGAATAGATCCGTTCCAGTTTGCTGAGCCGTTTGTGTATGTACCTTTTCAAAGGATCTTTTAATTCGAAATTCCTGCTGGTAATGCGAATATCCATCTTAATACCTCTTTTCTATTAATAGTTAAAATTTCGAAAATATAAATATACCACCATGTCACCGCTTTTGCAATATAATATCTCCGAAAAAAAGGGGACAGCGCCCTTTTTATCCCACGGATTGACATCCGGGGAAAAAGGGCGCTGTCCCCTTTTTTTGCAACTCTGTCATTCCCGCCCCTGCTTTCGCAGGGATAAACTCCAGCGGGTATCCACTGTCTGGATTCCCGCTTTCCAGACTGGGTCAAATAACAGGGTAAAGAATTCCAATCGTAACTCACCCATTACCGCGATAGGATGAAACTGTTTTTGAG
>DAOVKF010000190.1 GCA_030631915.1 Candidatus Omnitrophota bacterium | reverse complement strand
GGTGTATTAGCCTCTGGGAATAATACAGCGCGGCCACGCCTCCCGCTCCCACTATCCAGCTCAAGGACGCCAGGACCGTGTCTATCAGAACACTGAACTGATACACGGCCGTGCCGAAGATCCTGGGCATCAGGAGCCTTCCGATCCTCCCGGCCACGGGATGGACCAGCCGGAAAACTTTTCCCACCCTGAATCCCCTTGCCCGGAGCGGGGGTATCTGCATCAGCACCTGGAGCAGCCCGCCTGCCAGCACCCCTATTATCACCCCGTTTATTCCCATTACAGGGCACAGCAGGAGGATCGAGATTATCATGCTGGCGTTCAGGACGACCGACGCGAGAGCCGGCGTCGTGAAATAATGGAAAGAATTCAGCACGCCTTTGCTGTATGCCACCATTCCCAGAAAAAGGACATACGGGAACACCATCCTGGTCAGAAAGACCGTGCTGGCGAATTTCTGGGGATCCTTTAAAAAACCCGGAGCGATCATCCTCACGATAAGAGGCGCGAACACGACCCCTATCACGGATACGGCCACAAGCACGGTAAGCATAAGGTTCAATATCACTCGAGCCGCCGCCCAGTACTCTTCATCGGTATACCTGTGCCTGTATTCTGTCAGCACCGGGACCAGCGCGGCGTCCGTCGCCCCTTCCCCCACCATGTCACGAAGCATGTTGGGGATCCTGAACGCCACGACAAAAGCCTGGGCGTATATGTCCGTGCCGAACAGCTTGGCGAAAAGTATATCCCTCACAAAGCCCAGGACGCGGCTTGAAAGTGTCGCGGAACCTATGACACCCGTGGACCTCATAAGTTTTCTGTTAGTGCTCATGATATCGGTTATATGATATCACAACTTATCGTAATGTCTAGGGGCCGGTTCTCGAATTGATCCCCGGCCGGGAGAAAAGTTAAACCCAGGCGTGTCCCGTTGAGGCATGTCCCCCTACAAGACGCTTTCATCATATTCATTAGCGAATCCATTTCTCCCTCTGTAAGCAGTATAATCAAGTAAACTGTGTTGAAACCAGTTTTTACCATCCAGGCCAGCAGTGTTCAGAAATCTCTTAAATTATTTGCTACATAGACGTATAATGTATATAAGGAACATGCCTCAAAAGGGGAGGTTGCTTCAAAGAGGTGCATTTTAAAGGATGGAGACACAGTATCGCAGACAAGGTAAAACGGTTTTTGGATTGCAACAAGGAGCGGAATCTCTTAAAACATTGGACACCTCCGTGGTTTTATTGTACCATTTAAGTGTCCATTATTTAATGGGGAATAGTATAAAAAACTGAAGACTGAAGCCTCACGGCTGAGGGGATCCCTACCTATTTATGAGCCGTGATCTTGTGGGCTATGTCAGCCATGAGCTAAAGCCTAAAGCTCATTAAGAAAAGTAGCTGTTTCTGGTTATTTTTATATTTTTGCGTTATACATTTCGTATATATGTTGTAAATAACATAAGAGCGAAACGAATGGACTATTTGAGCTTTCAGGAACATTTTAAGGATTACACAGTCATTTCCGTTGATGAGATTCGTAAGTCATTCAATAAATTTGACTTACGTAGACTATCCGAATGGCAAAAGAAGGGCTGTATCTCAAAGGTTATTAACGGGTGGTATCTTTTCACCGGCCGGGAAATGGGTGAACATGAACTCATTGAGGTGGCCAACAGGATATATAAGCCGTCCTATGTTTCCCTGGAAATGGCCCTGTCCTATCACGGTCTGATCCCCGAGGCCGTATACGGGATCACATCCGTAAGTACGCGAAGGACCTATCATTTCAGGAGTTCTCTGGCCGATTTTTCATACCGTTCAATCCAGGCGCGTCTGTTCTTTGGATATGATTTAGTTGCCAGGAATAACAAGACGGCCAAGATCGCCTCGGCAGAAAAGGCCGTGCTCGACTACCTTTATCTGCATCCCGAGCTTAAGAATGCTGAGGATATGCGGTCTATACGGTTCAATGCCGAACAGGCCGCGGATGTTATTGATGAAGATGTCTTTCGGGAATATTTAGACCGTTTTGCGTCAGGCGCGCTTGTTAAGCGGGCACGCTTATTTTTGGAGGTCAT
>DAOVKF010000091.1 GCA_030631915.1 Candidatus Omnitrophota bacterium | reverse complement strand
GAAAACCGCGTTCTACGCCGGAGACAAGGGGTGTGAAGCGGATACGGTCGAACTCGATGCCTATGAGGCAAAGCAGGCTTTTGCTTATAACAAAGAAACCGGCGTTCTGACGTATTCCCTCTCTGACACGGGAAAGGCCGGGAATGGCGCGTTTGATCTGGCCGGACTCAAGGCAGGAAAGGGAGGCTATCATCTGAAAGGTACCTTAGTCAATTACGACAAAAAGACCGGATCCGTCAAAATGTCTTTTGGCACGGAGACCCGTACTTTCAGCTTCCTTAAGGCATTGGGCACGTCCACTTCTAACAGGAGGGAAATAGATTTTACCGTGAGCGACAAAGGCGCTATTAACATAACAAAAGATACCACGCTTAACGATAAATTCTTCAATGGTTTTATAACAGACTGTAAGAAATCCCTGGCAAAGGAACGGTTAAACATTGCTGGTATAGGCATAAGCGCGAATGATGTATTGAACGGGTTAGAAATAACCGCGGTGGTGGCCTCTGTTGGTTTTGGCGGAATAGTTTCTGCCGGAGCCAGGCGTTTTATCGGCAGAGCGGCTGCTGAGCGCCTTGTTGGTGGAAAGATCGGAACATTTGCAAGCACAAAGGTCTTTGAGGCGTTTACGAAGCGCGCTGTGAAAAGCACGGCAGGGAAATGGGCACGAGGAGAAGGCCGGCTCATAGGCCGGACCGCGTTCGGGAAAGCAGTGGGAAGACTGGCAACACAACCGGCAGGGGCAAAAACCGGGGTATGGAACGCGGTAAAAACGCGTTTTGCCACGGAATTCATAAGCACGTTCGGCGGCAAAGGACTTATCGGGGCTAACGTGCTTAATAACGCTGTAAGCATAGGCGTGTTATTGCCTTTAAAACTGCATTTCTGGGGCAAACATGTGATCAGCCCGGCAGTGGGAAGGGTCATGAACCAGGATAAATTGGATAACTGGGCGCCCGCGACATTAACCGGCAAGTTCTTTAAAGCATCGTCTGAGATGCTGCTTCACATGGGAGACGGCACGGTCGCCAGCAGTGTCATGCGGCAGGTCGGGACCGGTTTTGGTCTGGCGTTCATAGGCATCTTCACGTTTGCAAGGCCGTTAATGGGCGCTTTTGGGGCAGCAGGCAGTCATCTGGGTGAAAGGACAATGGGTGCCGTGAGCACCAGACTGGGGCTTAGAGGCCTGGGCAGCAGGTTAGGAGGCTCTCTTGGCAGCAGCGGCTCTGCTACGGCTTCTTTCGGTCTTTTTGGCGGCGTCGAATCAGCGGCAGGTCTGGCAACGATCCAGGCGGTTATGGGTATTGGAAACGTTATTAAACGCGGTGTAAGAGCGGTTTTTAACAGCGGGGCGTTTGAGGAAGGCGTAAAAGAACCGTTCTTGCAGACATTTTTGCTGAATTTTGTCGGTGTTAAAGGTGAGATGGGCGAGGTGCTTGTTGAAGCGTTTGATTTTAATAAGGGCGGCCGTGTCTCTTCCAGGAATATCATGGCCGTGAACCAGTCGTCCAATATGGGCAGCGCCGCGGAGATAAAAGCCGCTTCTGCAAATATAGCGAACATGAACCCCGAGACTCAAAGGAAAATGTTCGGTTCAGACGTGAACGCTAAAAAAGTGAGGACCAACCTTAGAATAGCGGCCCGCGGTATCAGCTCCAACACAGCGCGCGGCGCAAGGCGCGCCGATCAGGCCCTTTCTAATATAGCCAGGACCGTAAACCCGGGACAGGTTTCCATGTGGGCGGGTACAGGCGACGTCCATAAGGTCTTTTCAAACATACACGCGGCAGGCATGACCGCGAAGAACAAGATAGCCGGGTTGCGGGAGATCATGGGATCCGGCCAGGGGGCGATGCCGCAGATAAAAGGTATAAGCAGTGACACTGCCCTGGCCCTGAAGAACCACGGCAACGCTGTTATCGGGAAGATGATAGAAATTATTGAAACCAACAAATTCGCGGACATTAAGAGTGATCCCGGCCTGAAAGGCATTGCCGCAGTCGCGGTCGTATCCATGGCAGGCGGTACCGGGAAACTCAACTATGGGCCGGGGCAGAAAGAGAGTTCGGCCAGAGACGTGTTGAGGGATATGGGTTTTGACGACGCGGCAGCCCCGATAGCCGGGATCCTGAGCAGGGCAAAAGGCGAAGAAGTAAAAGATATTGTTACCGCGCTCTGCATGCACGCCTCCGCGTTATCAGGCCGGAAAGGTCAAGAGGTCCTGGTAAATACGCTGGTCAGTGGTTTGATAGGCACGGCAGTGACAGACAGGGCTATGGCCGGGTCTATGACAGAACTCGGCCTGTCAAAGAATACGATCGCCGGATATAAAGCGGCTGATAGCAGTGTGAAGAACCAGTTCAAAAAGTCACTTTTTGAGAGGTCCCTGAACATCAGCGTCTCCGGGAAACATTCCGGCGCGTCGTTCCTGCTTCTGGGCGCGCAGCTCAGGCATAACGCGTCTAACGTCGCAAAAGTCGCCGGCAAGTTAGGTATATCCGGAAGGCAGGCAAAACTTTTTATGGGGAGCGTTACTGCCGCAAGAGCGGATACTCAAAAAGGAACGGACATTGTCAACACCATGGCAGACGCCCTGGTCGAAAGAGCCGGGAGTTTCAATATAGGCGAAATAGGCAGTTACGGTAACCTGCTGCTCACAAGCGCGGTCATAAAGAATCAGGCGGTGGGGCATTTTCCGGGTCTCCTGAGCAGGGTGGGAGTAAAAAATGAAGTGATGACAAAGATCGCGAGCGACCGGTCGGCAGCCGGAAGCATAGCGAATGGTATCCTGTCTTTTGACGCGGCTGACAGGCATTTTGTCGGCGGCTTGAACCTTGGTAAAGTTATCAATGCCATTGCTGTCACTACCGCGAAAAACCAGCATGAAATGAAAGGGTTGATTTCCGCTGTGTTCGGCAAAAATAAAGCCGCTGCCGGGTTAGCGGATGTTTTCCATGCGATGGAAGGACAGGAATTCGAGTCGTTCAAGGGCCTTGTCAACAATTATGTTTTCGGGCATTCAGTGGTGAAGACTTCCGAATACATGGACGCGCTTGAAGGGTTCGCGGCCAGTCAGGCGCTTAACAACGGCAATGTGGTAGCCGCGGCTGGATATATCGAAGCCGGGGATTGCGCGAAATATGATACAGCCTTTGCAGCGGGCACAGGAAACGCAGTGAGGTCATGGAAACTGGCGGTCATGGGGAATATCGGTGTAAGTGTCGGAGTGGCAAGGGCCACGGTCGATGGGATCCTCGGACAGATACAGGTTGACGGATATGGTTCCGCCGCGGACGTGAGCCGGGCGGCAGAGGTGCTCAGCAAGGTCGTCAGCGCCACGCACACAGGGGATAGCGGGCGGTTCGCCGAGGCCATGATGATCGATCTCGCGAAAGTCGGTACAGCAAAACCGGAAGCTGTCGCCGGTCTTTCCGTATTACAGCAGGAAGCCTCCGCGATATCGCAGAAAGCCTCGGCCGGGAGGGCTACCGTGCCTGCCATGATCATGGCGCTGGGAGCTGGTATCGGGCTTTCCGCTCTGTTTCCGGTGATCGCGTCGGCAAACGCCGGTGCCGGGGCAGTAGTAGCAGGTTTGGGCGCTGCGTCAGCTATAGGCGCTACTGTGGCGACATTCGGCGCGGCAGCGGCTCTTGCCGGCGCCGCGGTTTTATCATTCACCGCGGCCAGAAAGCTTGGAGGTTTTGTCGCCGGCAGGATGAGCAGTCCGGGCACAGCCGGTCGGACGATCGATGCAGGTATGAGTATTGCCGTAGAAGCGGTATCTAATGCGGGGATGATGGCGTCACAGGTGTCCGGCCAGCTTGCGATATCAGCGCCGGGTATGATCTCAGCGTCAGCAGACGCGCTGGACGCGGTTAAGCGCGGCGATTACGCAGGCGCGCAGGCAAACCTTGCGAAAGCGGAAGCTCTTATCCATGCGGCGGTCGCCGGTAACGTGGTCAGCGCTGAAGAAGTGGCGGATCTCAGAACCGGCATAGCCGGCGCCATGAAAGCGGTATTTAACGCGGGACTGACAGAAGCAAAGGCAGCCGCGACAGGCGTCATGGCTGACAGCATCGGTGACTTTGGCGTGAACATGGCCCGGGTAATGGGGACAGAAGGGTTCGACCGGCTTGTAAGCACGGCTCCGGTGATCATGACGGCTGTAACAAAAGCGGTAGAAGCGGTTAAGAGCGGCGATTACGCGGCGGCAAAGACACTTATGGCAGAGGCGACAACCCTGCTCCGGCAGGCAGAAGTGCCGGCGGACACGGCAGTGGCAGTGACGGGTCTCAGTCAGAGTATAGCCGGTGTCATGGCCGCGATCACGCTTGAGATGTCAGGCGCGGAAATGATCGAGGCAAAGACAGGGGCCGTGGCTTTCGAGACCCCTGTTATAGAAGAAAGTGTTTCCGCGGACGGGACGCGGGAGCTCGGTCTGACCGGTGTTACGGTGCGGAGTTTCGGGTTGAGCCGGCAGGAGGCCGATAAGCTGTCTGTTCAGCTGGACAGGGCGAAAAGCGATATTTCGTTAGAAGCCGTGGCCGGGAATATGACCGATGTATTTGCCTTGAAACTGGCAGCAGTTGACTCTGAGACCGCTGATGTTTTTGCTGATACGCTTGCCAGGGTCATTATTGCGGGAGTGGAAGCCGGTTCAGGATTTAACGCTGAGTCGAGAACCATAATTAAAGCCGCAGTTAACGCGCTTGGGCGTATTGACACGCGCGAGAAAAGTGACCGGATGATGACGGCGTTCACAGAGGCGATAACCCGTCAGACTGAAAGCGTGCGGGAAGTGAGGGAAGCTATTGAAGCTGTTAGAAGCATTACGGGCATATCAGCCGGAGATATGCTGAAAATAAGAGACCTGACCATGAAAGTCATGCTCAGGGACATGCCCGATAAACTGGCCCCGGATATCGCCAGATTGATGCCTGTCGGCGTTATAGGCGCCGGAAGCGCTTTGCAGCCTGAAACAGCGAAGTTGCCGGGCGAAATGATCCGCAGGGCCATTACCGCCCAAGACGTGCAGAAGAACGCGCCGGGCAACGTTATCGCGGCGTCAGACCGGTTGAACGACCCTGACAGGATCGAGGTGGCTGTGATAAGCGCCACTGATCTGAACACCCCGGAAGCCATGCAGGCATTAAGAGCCCATGTCAGCGCGATGAAGATGCTGGATGACGCCGCAGGCACAGGCAACAGGGGGCACGCTGTAATGGTCGTGGGAGCGGATGCCCGTCAGATACAGAACCTGGGAAGCGTGGAACAGGCAACAGGGGTTGAGTTCATCCATCTCAGGCTTGAGGAACTCACCCGGAGCCGGATCGAAGGCCTTGCCATGGCCGCTGTCAGCGAAGATCATCGCAGTGCCGGGAAGATAAGGATCAGGGGTATGGTAAGCGCGAAAGATCCGCAGTCTGTCGTGGAACGGTTCAGCGCGGTTGTTGACAGCCTTATCGTGGCTGACGCTTCCTTCAGGGCCATCGCGGTCCTGTATATCCGGCACATAGCCAGAGATAAGAATTACTGCACCATGCTTAATCTTACCAGAGAAGCCAGGGAAAAACTGGAGCAGATCGCGGGAACCAAAGGCGGCATGATATGCGAGACAGTGACAAGCAAGGATACGGAAAAAGACATAAACGAATCCCTTGAAGCAAGCTTCGAATCCGACGTCGCCTTCTAACGCCTGGGGGACATGCCTCAAGGGGACACACCTCAACTGCAAAAACGGCAATAGTTCAGCTATTTTCAGAGATCTTGCCCTCTGGATATTTTTCATAACTATAAGCATGGATTGAACTTACGCAAAGTATCCGCAGGCTATCGGGGTAATTTTTCCAGCTTTTCCAGGGATCTCCGGACCGCATCCTGAGCCGGCATGATCTCCAGTGACCTCTGAAAAGCTTTCCTTGCCCCGTCCGGGTTTCCCATCTTCAGGTATGTGCGGCCCGTCATATTCCACGCCTGGTAAAGCTGCGGCAGTTGTTCAGTAGCGGTTGTAAGTTCTTTTAACGCCGCGTTAAAATGGTTTCGATTGAAATGTATGATGCCCATGTTATAGTGAGCGATGGGATAGTTGTATTTTAATTCGATCGCCGTGGTAAGGTATTCTTCCGCCTTGTCTGTGTTTCTCTTGTTAAGATACGCGCTTCCGATATTCCCGTAAGCGACCGCGTAACCTTTGTTGATGGCTATGGACTTATGGTATTGTTCTATGGCCTTGTCGATCTCACCTTTTTCATAATACGTGTTCCCGAGGTT
>DAOVKF010000119.1 GCA_030631915.1 Candidatus Omnitrophota bacterium | reverse complement strand
TTTTTGCCATTAATATCTGATCGCAGGTGAGGAACGGTTCACATTCAGCCCCGTTGACGATAAGGGTCTTTATCCTTTTGCCCGCGGGTATGCTCAGTTTGACATGTGTCGGGAACGCGGCTCCGCCCATCCCGACTATACCGGCATCCCTGACCCTGCGGATAAGTTCCGCGGGGGAAAGCCCGTCAACAGCCTGTTCGGAATAATCCCTGGGAGCTTTTTCCCTGTCTCTTTCCACCACGACGGACAGGCATTGCCCGAGGGTGGGATGGGTCTGCCTGCTGATCTCCAGGACAGTGCCGCATATCGGCGAATGCACCGGGCTCGAGATATAAGAGCTGCTTTTCCCAAGGACCTGGCCTTCCTCGACGTAATCCCCTTTTTTCACCAGGGGCTCGCAGGGCGCTCCTATATACTGTGATAAAGGTATGCTCGCCTTTTCGGGAAGGGGCGGTTTGCGCAAAGGCTCCCCGATACTCATGTCCTTGTTATATGGGGGGTGTACCCCGCCCCGAAAGGTTTGTGGCTTCATTTTTCCCCTGCTTTGTCCCTGAAAAACCCGGTTGAGCTTTAATTATACATATGGGACATGGTTTGTCAATGCAGGGGGCGGGGCGTCCGAGATTTATTATTGACCTCAAAGGATATTTGTTATATCATTAACCTGTTCTTGTCTTTTCCGGCAACAAAAAATCTGTATTGTGATCCGCTATGCTTAAGAAAAAACCTAAAAAGTTGTTCTGCTGCGAAAAATGTCAGAATTACTGGACCTGCGAGACCAAATGGTACAGGGGTGAACACGGCGAGGAAAATATCTGCTGTCCGGTCTGTGTTTTTTATGAAACCTGCATGAAGAACATCTCGTTTCCCAGGCGGCAAACCGTTCCCGGAAGATAACTCAGTAACCCGCACAGGAACAAATTACCGCAAATCCTCTGGCGCCTTTTACAGGCGCTCAAGCACGGAACAAAATGGAGCCCGCGGGTGGATTCGAACCACTGACCTAGGCATTACGAATGCCTTGCTCTACCAGCTGAGCTACGCGGGCCCGGTTCATGTTCGCGACAAGGCCTGTCCCTGAATGATATCAAATTCGATCCTTATTGACAAGATTTTTATCGTTTGTCTGTATACATCGAATACGGTATAATAGAGAACGAACAGATGACCGGGAAAAGCCGCATTCTAAACATTGGTGAAAAATGAAGTCGTTCCTCAGGACACGGTTTATTATCTATCTTCTGCTTCTCACGGTGATAGGGTCTTTTCTTTTCAACTTCCTTCTGGCCAGGCAAAGTTCGATAATGTACAAATACTTCATCGAAAGGCCCACCTCATATAACGTGGAAAGAGCGGAACGTCTGTCCTCATCCATATACCAGAGTTTCAAGACCGAAATACCCTCTCCCGCCATGGAGAACATCCGCGGGTTTATCGAAAAATACAACGAGATCCCCTTTCTCAGCATCAATTTTATCTATGAGGACGAATCCGGCGCAATAAAAAGCGTGCTCGAAGACGTGAAAGAGATCGATATCCTCAGCGCCGAGTATGTCTTTCCCATAAAACAGGGGTCCCGCACGATCGGAACGCTTCTGATCTATGACATAAACAAAGAGTATAAAAAAGGCCTGGAAGAGTACACGCATATGCTGAACATCATGCGTATCTTTTTCAGCATACTCCTTTTCCTGCTCCTTTTCATCCTGCTTTATCGTGAATACAGCGCGAAAATAGCGCAGGAAAAACGCCTGGCGGAATACCAGGCCGTGCATGACGGCCTGACCGGCCTTTATACGCATAAATATTTCAAAAAACACCTGGAGACAGAGATCAGCCGGTCAGAAAGATATAAGAAGCCTCTTTCCCTTATTATGTGCGATATCGACCATTTCAAACATTTTAACGACACTTACGGACACCTTATCGGCGACGAGATATTAAAAACCGTCACCGGTATAATCTCCGAAAATACCAGGGCTTCTGACCTCGTCGCCCGATACGGCGGGGAAGAATTCGCCATCCTTCTGATGGAGGCGGGAGCCCAAAAAGACGGGAAAGACCCGGAAAAAAGGTTGAAAAGCCTCAATGAGGAAGTCATCGAGGCCGCGAAAAGGATAAAGAGCAAGGTCGAAAACACCCGTATAGCGGTCAGCGATCAGAGATCCGTGGGAGTGACCATCAGTATGGGGATATCTTCTTACAACGGACATCCCGGATACAAACCTGAAAATCTTATACGCGAAGCAGACCTTGCCTTGTATAGATCAAAAAACAGCGGCCGTAATCTGGTAACCGTTTTTGACCCGGTCACAAAAGAGTTCACCTCATTGTCCTGACGATCCCTACAGATAATCCCTTTCGCGCAGATACCCGGCATAGTCCTTGACCGAATCTTCCAGTGTCCGGAATTCATGCCTGATGCCCGCTTCTCTCACCCCGGACATCTCAGCCTGAGTAAAATACTGATACCTGGGCCTGAGGTGTTCCGGCATTTCGATGTATTCGATGTCCGCCTTTTTGCCCAGAGCGGAAAACATCGCTTTCGCGACATCATTCCAGCTGCGCGCCGCACCTGTGCCCAGATTGAAGATCCCCGTCTTTTCAGGCTTGAGAAAAAAAGAATACATCACTTCCACGGCGTCCTTGACGTAAACAAAGTCCCTTTTCTGTTCTCCATCCGCATAATCGTCGCGGTAAGACCTGAACAGGCGTATACGGCCGTTTGCCATGACATCGCGGAAGTTCTTGCAGATCACGCTCCGCATGTCCCCTTTATGATATTCATTCGGCCCGAACACGTTGAAAAATTTGAAGCCCGTCACCATGTCCCCGAAACCGTTGTTCAGGACCCAGAGGTCGAAGAGCTGTTTGGAATACCCGTACATGTTCAGGGGGCGCAGGATACGGCTGGTGGCGTTGCCGTCATCATAGCCGTATTCCCCCCCGCCGTAAGTAGCCGCGGAGGAAGCGTACATGAACGGCGCCCTGTGAGCAAGCGCCCATTTGGCGAGCGTTTTGGAGTACTCATAATTGTTCCTGATAAAATGGCCCGCGTCGGTAAGAGTCGTGGAGCTGCATGCCCCCATATGAACGATATGCCCGGGTTCGGGGAGCTTATTCCCCTCTACAAGACGCAGAAAATCGTCTTTCTGGATATAGTCGCGGAAACGTTTGCCCACCAGGTTCCGCCATTTATCCGTTCCATCGAGATGATCCACAACGATTATATCGTCCATGCCTTCCTGGTTGAGTTTCCAGAGGAAACAGCTGCCTATAAAGCCCGCGCCGCCGGTCAAAATTATCATTTCTCTCCCCGCGTGTTATCCGAAAACCGCTTCAATAATCCCCTGATCCTTCCAGCGTTCTTGTAAAGCCAGGTCCCGAAAGCAACCTGCTTCATGTACTCCTTCGCGTCCCTCGCCGGGTATCCGAAAAGCACGGTCCCCTCTTTTTTCGCATCTTTCGTTACCCCGGTCTTGGCGGCTATCCTGACATTTCTGCCGACGTTAATATGATCGGAAATGCCTGCCTGGCCGCCCATCATCGTATTGTCACCCACTGTGACACTCCCCGCGATACCTGTCTGACCCGCTATCAGCACGTTCCGGCCGATCCTCACGTTATGCGCGACCTGGACCAGGTTGTCCAGCTTCGATCCCCTGCCGATCACGGTGTCCGTGAACGTTCCCCTGTCAACGCAGGAATTGGCGCCTATCTCGACGTCATCCTCGATAATAACCCTGCCCATCTGGGGGACTTTGAGTATCTCCCCGTCTTTCGGGACATACCCGAACCCATCCGCGCCGATGACCGTTCCGGCGTGCACGATCACGTTATCCCCGATAACGGAACGATCGTACACAATAACCCCGGGATATAACCGCGTAAGCGTCCCAACCGCGGCGTTATCGCCTATCACACAGCCGGCGCCGATATCGGAGCCGGGCCCGATCCTTGCCCCCCGGCCCACCACGGAATGCGCGCCGACGGAAACGTTCTCACCCATAACAGCCGTTTCATCTATAACAGCCGTCTGGTGGACCGAGCCCCCTTCATGGATGTGTGCTTTCGGAAGAAGGTTATAAATGGCGGTCAATGCCGCTTTTACGTCCTGCACGCGTAAAACCGTCTTTGAAAAACCATCCGTCCCGAGTGCTGTGATCACACACAACGCGTCACTTTTTTCAGCGGCGTTCATCTGCGCCTCATCTATCGCGAACGTCAGGTCGCCTTGCCCCGCGGAAACAGCCGGCGCCATGCCCGTGATCTCCGTGTTTCCGTCACCCTGAACCACGCCTCCGACTATTTTCGCTATCTCGTTAACGGTCATGATCTTTGTCCTTCCGGTTGATCCGTCCCTTTGCCCTCCGTGTTTCAGGCTTATTTTACACCAGAGCGAACAGCGTGTCAAAGAATGCCGGTGAAGGAGTAGTGTCAAGAATTATGGGCACTTTGATATTCAGGTTCTTTGATCTCTTCCCCCATGGGGGAAGACGGCGTCCCTTTTGGTTGCTTTACACTGTCTACGTACTGAATTATTCCATACACCCAGTAATCTACACTTCTTG